>DBFXIC010000220.1:0-6676 GCA_048455095.1 Anaeromassilibacillus sp. | reverse complement strand
GATAAATGCAGAATGAATTTTCACAGTACCGCATTTTCTCACCCCTCCCTATTCTATAAAGTCTCATAGAAAAACACAATAGAAAATTCCCATATGTTTTAAATGTTTAATTTATCATAGAATAGAATTACAGAAAGGAGGGGGCACATACCGTTTGTTCCAAAGAAAACCAAGCGTAAAGTTCAGGCTGGCTATAAGTCTCTCTATCTTTCTCAGGAATTGATCGAGAAGATCAATCGCATTGCCAAGGAAAATGACACAAGTTTCAACAACGTCGTTGTCAGTATGATTGAACATTGTCTGGAAGAAAAGTAAATCTTCACAACATATCAAAAGGGAGCAGTTCCATTTGGAACTGCTCCCTTTTCTCATCATTCCGTCGGCTGGCTCACCGTCTTTTGTGTCTCGCCCTTGTCCTCCAACAAAGTGACCTTCACATCGCGGCTCTGCCCGCTGCCACCGTTCTGGGAGGGCTGATACAGTGTAACGGTGATCTCATCGCCGGGTTTGTGCCGGTTCAATACCGTGTATAGATCGTTCATACTCTCAATGGTTTCTCCATCCGCCTTGGTGATGACGTCGCCTACCTGTGCCCCCACCTGTGAAAAGCTGCTCTCCGGGTCAATCCCAACGATCGCCACTCCGCTCGGCAGCCCAGAAAGCTGCGCCTGCATACCGGCCACATTCTTCGCCGTAATGCCCAGGCGTGCGCGGCCGCTCACATACCCACGGGAGATTAGGTCGTCGATGATGGATTTCGCATGGCTCACCGGGATTGCAAAGCCCATCCCCTCGTAGCCCGTCGAAATGATCTTGTTCGAGTTGATCCCGATCACCTGGCCGTACATATTGACCAGCGGCCCGCCGGAGTTGCCGGGATTGATGGCCGCATCCGTCTGGATATAGGTCATGCCATTGTCGCTGTTGGATTTCAGCGTGCGGTTCAGCGCGGAGATGTAACCGCCCGTCAGCGTGCTGGCGAAGTCCATGCCGCCCGGATTGCCGATCGCGAGTACCTCGTCCCCGATCTCCATCTCATCCACATCGCCGAATACGGCGGGTTTCAAATTTTTCGCATCGATCTTCAAAATGGCGAGGTCTGAGGTTTTATCATAGCCCACCACCACCGCGCTGTACTCGGTTTCATCGTTGTGCAGGAGTACGGATACCTTATTGTCCTTGGAGTATTCCACCACGTGTGCATTCGTGATGATATACCCACTCTTGGTGGCGACAATACCGGACCCCTGGCTCACCAGCCCAGTCCCGTCGTCCGCTGACGTCTCTACGCCGACCACGCTCTCCACCACTTCGCGGTAGACCTCTTTCGCGCTCATCCCCTCGCCGGAGGGGCGGGGTTCAATCTCCATTCCGGCGTTGTTCGGGTCCGTCGCATCGTTTTGCGGCGTTTCCGGCTGGTTTTTGTCAGGGACTGTCCCGTTGTCCGGCGCAGGCTCACTGTAGGACGGTCCGTTTCCATCCGGCGCGCCCTCTCCTTTGTTCTCCATCTGGCGCACCGCCGTATTGATGCTTACCACACAAAAAGCCACCACAAACAAAGCCGCTAACGTTCCCAGAATCCATAGGAACGCTTTCAGCCCACCATTCATTTTGCGCGGCCGCTCCGGCTCCTGTCCCGGCTGCATCTCCTGGGGAGGCTGGGGCGGCATCCCGCCGCCCGCCTGCTGGCCGGGCTGCTGCTGATAGCTCCAATACTGCTGTGGATACGGCTGCTGCGGATTTTGATACTGCCCGTTGTATGGCTGTTGGCCGTAAGGCTGATTCGGATAGTTGATATACGGGTTCTGGTACTGTCCGTACTGCTGATAGGGATTTGTATACGGCTGCGCTCCATACCCCTGTGGCGGGGGATTCTGCCCCTGCTGGTTAGGAGGTGCAACGGGCGGCTGTGCCGGATTTTCTTGTTCAGGCGCACCGCTGGAAATATCCCGATTATTATGCGGGCCCGCTTCATCCGGCGGCTCCGGCCCCTTTGAGAATTCCGGCTGCGGCCATGCGTACTCCGGATTCACCGGGGGATACTGCGTTTCTCTTTGCACCGTGTTTTCCTGTTGCGCCTGCTGCTCAACGGGTTCTCCCGCCATCTCTTCTGCCATCGGTATAGCATCCGGCCTGCGGTCCTCCGGCTGGACGGGTTCCGTATTCGTTTCCGCCTGATACGGCGGCGCAGCTTCCTGCGCCGGGCCTATCTCTGCTCCCTCCAATGGCGCGCCGCTGTCCGGCAGCAGATCAGAAAGCGTTTCTTCTGTTGAAGCGTCCGTTTCCGCCTCAACTGCCGGTTCCGACGCAGGCTCTTCCCCTGCTGGGCGGTCCTGCATTGGGTTTTCTATCCCTGTTTCCGGCTCTTTGGGCGCAGGAGACAAACCGGGGCCATCCGGCATCGGCGGCTCCGCGCCCGTCTCTGGCTCCCGGTTCCAATCTGTATCGCTCATGATTTCTCCTCCTTCTTGTCCTTCGCCGGGTCCTTTTCCTTCTTTCCGGCCTTCAGCTTGGGTTCCTCGTGCTTTGGAATCCAGAACTCAAACTGACAATATTCGTTTTCTACGCTCTGCACGGTGATCTCCCCGCCGTGCAGCTTGATGATCGTCCGCACGATATAGAGGCCCAGCCCCATGCCGTTTTTGTCGTGACTGCGGGATTTGTCCGTCTTGTAAAAGCGGTCGAAGATTAATGCGATCTCGTCCGCCGGAATTCCCGCCCCGCTGTTCTTAATGGCAACCGAAGTGCGGTCCGGCATGTCCTGAATTGTCAATTGGATATAGCCGCCCTCGTTTGTAAATTTGACCGCGTTTTCTATCAGATTATACACGACCTGATGGATCATATCCGGGTCGCCGTCTACATAGAGGCTCTCCGCATTCTCCAGACCCAGCACTTGAATCTGCTTTTGCTCGATGCTCTTTTCAAATGACAGCAGCGCCACAAAGATGGTGTTCGTCAGGTCAAACCGCGCCATGTGCAGCCGCAGTTCGCCGCTGTCGATGCGGGAGAGGTCCAGCATGGTGCGCACCAGACGGGACAGACGCTTGATCTCCTGCGACACAATCTGTAAATAATGCGCCTGCTTCTCCGGCGGAATGGTACCATCCAAAATGCCGTCGATAAAACCCGCGATCGTTGTCATCGGCGTTTTCAGCTCGTGCGAGACATTCGCAATAAAGTTGCGGCGCACGCTCTCGCTGCTGGCCAGCGACGACGCCATATTGTTGAACGCCAGCGCAAGCTGCCCGATCTCGTCCTGGCTGGTCACCGGCACGCGCACGCTGAAATTCCCCTCTCCGAAGCTCCTTGCCGCCAGCGCCATGTCGCGGAGCGGGCGAACCAGCTTATAGGAGAACATCCAGCTGATGCAGAACGCCACCAGGAAAGCGGCGATCGCCGCCAGCAGGAACATCTTCATCAGCTCGTTGCGGTAGTCGTTAAACGACCGGGCGCTGCTCGCGGTAAAGACTGCACCGATGGTGGATTTGGTTCCATCCAGATTGGAAATCCGAATCGGCACACCCACCACATAGTACGGCGAATTATAGATACCGTCCACATTCCCCTGTCCGCTGTAAGGGCCCAGCAGGGCTTTCTCCATCGTCTGACGGGTAAAAGTGGCATGATTGACGTTTCCGCCGCTGCCGAAGGCGCTCAGCACCCATTCCCCAGCGCGGTTTGTCACAAAGATGTCGGCGTCAATATTCTCTGAGAACGCGTTCATGAAGGACTGCATTCTCTCCGTGTCCAGCAGGATATAATTATCCCCAGCAACCGGTGTGGCGCTCGCCGCGGCGATTCCCGCGATACTCTCCGCATTGCGTTTTAACAGATCCTGCTTTTCATCCTGCCAGTATGACTTGATGAACACCAGCATCACCAGCCCCAGCAAGAAAAAGCTGATCAGGATGATCGCCGAGGTGACGCGCAGATATTTTTTAAACAGCGTTTTCTGCATGCTTTTTCGCTCCAAGCTTTCTAGGGGCGCCCGCCCTTAATTTGTGTCTTTAACCTCGAATTTATAGCCTACGCCCCAGACGGTTTTCAGCGCCCATTGCTCAGATACGCCCTCCAGCTTTTCGCGCAGCCGCTTAACGTGTACGTCCACGGTGCGGCTATCGCCGTAATAATCGAAGCCCCACACCTCGTCCAGCAGCTGGTCGCGCGTAAACACGCGGTTCGGGTTGCTCGCCAGATGATAGATCAGCTCCATCTCCTTCGGCGGCGTATCGACCACCTTGCCGTTCACCTTCAATTCATAGTTGGTCAGGTTGATGCTAAGCTTGTCGTATTTGACCTCTTTCACCTGGTTTTCATCGCTCTTTCCAAAGCGGCGCAACACCGCCTTGATGCGCGCGACGACCTCCTTCGCCTCAAACGGCTTAACCACATAGTCGTCCGCGCCAAGCTCCAGTCCCAGCACCTTGTCGAACACCTCGCCCTTTGCGGTGAGCATGATAATCGGGCACTGCGATTTCTTGCGGATCTCGCGGCACACCTGCCAGCCGTCCAGCTCTGGTAACATGATGTCCAGCATGATGAGATCCGGGTTCTCCGTATCAAACATTTCCAACGCTTTTCGGCCATCGTTTGCAATCGCTACGTCAAAGCCCTCTTTTTCAATATAAAGGCGCAACAGTTCGCAGATATTCTGGTCGTCGTCCACCACCAGTATTTTCCCCAAAGCCATTTTGGCACATCCTCCTTCAATTGCCGCCGTATGCGGCCGTCCATGATCCCGCAGCGAGTTCTTTTTCCAAGTTTCCCCGCTGGTCAACGGCGATCCGCGCCGCCGGGAATTCCTGCGGATTTACTCTCTATTATAGGATACTCCCCCATAAAAGTCATGAATATTTTATAAATTCCCTTTGCACCGCCATATTCGGCGGACAGCCTCCTTCGACAAACAGTTTCGTGCATCCCGCCATCATAGGACCCGCGGGTACGCCTTTCCCCGGGCCCGCGCGCGCCATACGCGCAAACGTTTCCCCAAGAAACGTTTCGGCCGCGCACCAAAAATGGATGCGCGGCCGCGGGCCCAGCCTCCGCCAGCCCCCTTTGCTCACACCGTGCGGATAATCTCTCCCACGGTCATATCCGGATTTTCAATTCCCATAAAGAGAATTTTCATCAAATAATAATACATCAGTTCCACATCATGCGGCCCCAGCTCCGCCTGCTGATACTTGAAGTAGAACTGCAGGCCCAGGTCGTCCGCGCTGTGCATCACTGTCAAATATAATTTTTGAATTGCCGTTCCATTCGTCAGCCATGCCGTCTTGAACGGGATGCCGTGTAGCCGCTCGTTTTGCAGGCGCAGCGGGAGTGGCTGGTAGGTCAACGCCACAGAGTCGTAGGTGGTGTTCTTCGGCGGATGATAGCGGTCCTGAAACATCTTCGTCACCTCCAAGGGATCAAAATCCACGTGGCGATAGATGCTGTTCTGCAGGTCCTGAATCATGCGTACACCGTCCAGAAATTCCGTGTCCGGCTCGATGATCGTCCGGCACGGGAAGCAGTGCGTGCGCGTGCCGCCGGAGGTCTTGTTCAGCAGCGTGGAACGGCGGGACACATAGTTGCGGATGGTGACGTCCTTCTCGTTGTCGTTCATCTTGGAGAGATATGTGCGCAGCCCCATCAGCAGCAGGTTTGTCATGGAAACCTCGTTCTCCATGCAGTAGTTCATCAGGCGGCTGGTCGGCTCCGGCTCCAGATGGTAAATAGCCCGTCCGACGCGCAGATCCTCCATCTCACGGTCCGCCGCGCGCAGTGTGGGATCGTTGTGCTTTTTGCGGCATTCTTCCAGCTTCCAGCACCCCGTCACATCCGTGTAGATCGGCTCGCCGATCGCCACCTGTTCTTCCCAAAAGGCGCGGTCCTTGGCAGTCCGGGAGGCGTTTTCCTCCTTCGCGAGATCCTTTTCCAACGCGACATGATACGACGGTGGGTCCTCTGGCATGGGCGCGCCAAAGGCATAGTGACAGTACAAACCCATGATGTCATTGATCATCAGGATCATGCCGGTCGAATCGGTCAGCCGGTGGTCGATCCGCAAATAGATGCCGTTGTATCCGTCCGGCATGGCCACCATGATAAACTCGTTCATCGGCGAGTCCACCTGATCAAACGGTTGGCTGGACCACTCCTCCAGCGTCGCCTCGATTTCTTCCGGGCTGTTTCCACGAAAATCCACCAGGCGGATATCCCTGGTTTCCGACGGTGCAAAGTATTGAAACACCTTTCCATCTTCATCCCGTGCCGTAAAGCGGATGCGCAGCGATTCCTGCCGCGCATACTCCAACTGGATACAATGCTTCAACAGGCCGAAATCCACCCCGACCTGAATGGTCATACACACGCAGATGTTTACCTCCTGTGGGCGATTATACTCCAGAATTTTGCGGTCCTGCAGCCGTTCGGCCGCACACAGCGGATAAAAATGTTTCATAGTCATCCTTCTTTCTCTGCACATCCATCCTCCGGCCTCCAGAAGATTTCTCCAAGGGCGGGCCGAGGCGTTTTGTCCCATTCGGAAGTTTTTTCTATTTTATCACATAAATGCGAAAATGCCAATAAACATATTATACACAAAAGAAGAGGCGAATCCCCTCAGCCCTTGGCATGGGATCCGCCTCTTTCCAATTTTATTCTATTTTATCACGCCGTGATGCTG
>DBFXIC010000219.1:0-3660 GCA_048455095.1 Anaeromassilibacillus sp. | reverse complement strand
GATCACGGGTGCACTCCATCCCTGTTCACGCCACACCTGGAAGATGTTGGGGATGCCGCTGCCCGCACGCTCGCCAATATCGATCAGGTTGAACATCTTCAGCATAGCGCCATTGCGGGGATCGGATACGCCGCCGCTTTTTGCTGCATCGATCTCGATGCGGAAGCTGCCGGGATTGGCCATCGTGATCGCATCACGCCTTTTGATAATGACCAGCCCCTGCCGCCCATAATAGTCAGCATTGACCAGACAGTTCGCCAGCGCCTCGCGCAGAGCCTGATGCACAGAGGTATCATCCACCCGCGTACCGCCCTCCATTTTGAAAGGCACCTTGATATCCTGTGTCAGTTTGTTATAAACGCGGAAATAGAAGTCATACACATTGCCGCTCCAATCTCCGGAAGAGGAAATGATGCGGTCTGTCCAACGGGTATCGGCGTCATACTGTTCCTGATAATCAAGGAAATAGGCATTATACTCCCGCACGATGTCATACTCATTGCCGAACATGAGAAGTCCGGCAGAGGTGGGATGCTTCCTGCCGTCAGAGCCGATACCCACAGCGCCAAGCTTCAGCAGGAAGTCTTCGTCCTCCAGAGCTTCCCACACATGGCCAGGCCGGGAAAGGCGCATCCGCTGACGATAGCTGCGGACGCTCTCTTTATTGAACACGCTCATGTCCATTTCGTTCAGAACCAGCATATCCTGTGTCTTGACAGAAGCATCGCGCACCATGGCCTGGTATTCCTCTTTGGTGCATTTGTAATCCCCCTCGCCATTGCGGCGATAGGTGGACAGCGGATTCCCATCCACATAGACCGGACGATACGAACGTTCCGCACGGGGCACATGGATGACCACGATATGGTTGCCATCCACCTCCTGCACGAACACATCCTTCGAGGACAGAATATTCACGCTGGTCTTATTAGGGTTGTTGACGATATCCCAAAACTCTCTGATGAGCCGATCCGGATCAGGGAGGTCAACCGTGTGCAGCGTCTTGTCAGGCCATTCTTCCACACCCAGCAAAATGATACCGCCCAGCGTATTGGCAAAAGCGGAGTAGGTCTCCCAGAGGCTTCTGGGCAGACCACCCATGGCTTTCTTCGCCTCAATGCGGTTATTCTCTCTATACTTTTCAAGATTGCTGAAGTCGATCATACCGCACCTCCTGAATTTATTTCTCATATTCGGAGACGTAAGGCATCTGCCAAGCCCTTTGCCATATGGTTGAGTTCAGTATAGCACCAATACAGCATTTTAACAACATCGGGCCTGTTGACTGCTGCTTGATCAAATCGAATACGTCTGCTCAATATACTGGTCGAAGAGCCGCTTCTTGATCAGCCGCTTGTTCCCGACCCACAGAACGAAATGGCAGTTCTTCTCGTTGGTCAGCTCCCGCAGCTTGCCCATGCCAATGCCGGAATAGGCGGCAGCTTCTTCGAGGGTCAGATTGCTTTTCTCCCAAATGGGAACTTCTTTTGCCATAGCGTATCCTCCTGTTTTGATGTTTTTCTGCTGTGAAGGTGCGGCAACGGAAACCGGCAACCACTGCTAACAAACCGCTGCGCTGCTTCTCGCGTCTTCTATTTGTGATTTGATACTTTTTCATTTTCTGTGTTGCTTTGGTTGCCGGAGAGGAAATCTCCTTGCAAAGCAAAGCTATTTCCGACAACCGGCGCAGCAACCGTCCGGAAGCCAACCGGGCAACAAACACCCTTGCTCAGAACGGCATACTGATCTGCCGGCATTCTTCCGGTGTCAGCACATGGAACCCTTCCGGCGTAGCCGTCACTTTGTTGCCGCGCATCCAGCCCCGCTGCTTGCCGTACTTGCGATAACTGCGCGGATGGGGATAGGCCGTCCAGCCGGTAATGGACTGGTTCATAATCTCGTTGATCTCGCGGATTTCCCATGTTTTAGGCTCTTCAAACCGCCCCAGAGCCTCATGATGCAGCAGCTTGGAGCAAACCATATCGCCGTCGTAAGCATCCAGAAACGCTTGGATCTGGCCCACCTTGGTGTCCTCGGGCATGAACTCCTTTTGCTTCTGTACCAGCTGAGCGTTCATCTCCGCAGACAGACGCAGCGACACCTTACCTTGCCGGTAAATGGTCATCGCCTCAGCCCACAATTGGTCGATGTATTGTCGGGAAGCGGCTTCGCCCTCTAAAATATGTACCTCCGCCTGCTCTGGATGCACCATCACGGGCAGGAACCTTCGGTTGCCGCTGCGGTCAAGGGGCAAGAAATCCAGCGTGTTGGACGTGCCGCCGAACACGCACTGCCGCAGCCTGTCCTCCGGCTCGGTGGCATAGGGCACCTTGTAGGTTTCCTTCTGGCGACTGAGGAAGGACTTGATGTCCTCAATACTCTTGGCGTTGGCCGTGGCGATCATCTCCGACATTTCGATGATCCAGTGGCCCTGCATCTTGCGGAACACGTTCTCATCATCCAGCCGCTTCAGGTCGTCGGAAAACCATTCATCTTTGCATGCCAGCAGCCGGAAGAAGGTGGACTTACCTGCTCCCTGACCACCCACCAGGCACAGCATGGTTTCAAACTTGCAGCCTGGTTTGAACACGCGGTTGATGGCTCCCAAGAGGAACAACTGCATCACCTCGCGGGTATAATCGCTGACCTCCGCGCCGAGAAAATGGTGCAGCGCGTAGGGGATACGATCGGTGCCATCCCATTGAAGGGCGTTCAGATAATCCCGGATGGGGTGATACTGATTCTGATGCGCCGCCACCGTCAGTGCCTTGTGGATGCGGTTCTCGTTGTTCAGCCCGTAATGATTCTCAAGATACAGCATGAGGTAGTTGAAATCCGTGTCGTTCATGGCTGAAGTGGTGCGCTCCCACCACACGGGACGGCAGATGTCAATGCGACCGGTGAGGATGTTGTGAGCGATGGCTCTCCGCAGCGCCGGGTCACACGTAAAGACCAGATACACGTTCTGCATGGTGTTCTTCACCTGCCCCTTGTCGTTGAATTCAAGGAGCGCCCGCACCTCTTCTGTCGTTTGGCAGGGCTGCGCTGCTGCCATCATCTGCAAGTTTTCCCGCAGTTCCGGCTGCAAGGTCTGATAGTCGTTGCTCAAGTTTCATCACTTCCCTTCCGTATTCCCGGATCAGCGCTGCCCGTTCTGCGAGCGGCTCGCTCAGCAGCACATCAAGCAAATATTCAATGTGATCTTTTTTCTGTAAGGCCTCCACAAACAGCGGATGCCAGGTTTCGTCTTCCAGCTTAGGCGCATACTCTTCTTCCCATTGGCGGAGCAGATGCAGGTAATCTGACAGCACCCGAAAGCACCGGGCTTCCAGCTTGCAGTAGAGTTGCTTTTCATTTTGTGTGGGCGCAGCTCTTGCTTTGCGTTTTGCTTTTTCGTGGGGAATATGGAAATCCGCAGCCAGTTTTTCAGCTGCGGACATTGCATCCAGCTGATAGAGCCGGGCAACGAAATCGATCACATCCCCGTCGGCTCCGCATCCGAAGCAATGGAAGCGTGTGTCTACCTTCATGCTGGGCGTGTGGTCGTTGTGAAATGGACAGGTAATCAGTCCCGATCGGTTGATCGGGAAGTGGTAATACTCCGCCGCCTGCCGCGTGGTGACGGAGTGCTTCACGGCTTCAAACAATGTCATGCACGAC
>DBFXIC010000218.1:0-2635 GCA_048455095.1 Anaeromassilibacillus sp. | reverse complement strand
GAATAATTGTATCTTGAAAAGTTTCCTGTCCAGAGGTATTTCGAATATCATTTACACCTCCACTTTAAAATACGATGCTCTAAAAACGACATAAAAATAAAAAACGCCAAGCCAAAATGGACAGATTCATCTGTACCATTTGGCTTGGCGCTTTTTATAAAATCAATATCTACATTATACTGCCGGATGCGGGTCCGCGGGCAATGCCGGCGCTTTTTCAAACTGACTGTTGTACAGGTTTGCATAAAACCCATTCTTTTTCATCAGCTCGTCGTGCGTTCCCTGTTCCACGATGTCGCCGTCCTTCATGCAGAGAATCAGGTCGGCGTCACGGATAGTGGACAGACGATGCGCGATCACAAAACTGGTGCGGCCCTTCATCAGATTGTCCATGGCTTTCTGGATCAAAACCTCCGTACGGGTATCGACCGAGCTGGTCGCTTCGTCCAGAATCAAAATCTTCGGATTGGAGAGGATTGCACGGGCGATGGTCAAAAGCTGTTTCTGCCCCTGGGAAACGTTGCTCGCCTCTTCGTTCAGAACCATATCGTAGGCGCCGGGCAGGGTACGCACAAAGTGGTGTACCTGCGCAGCCTTTGCCGCCGCTTTGACCTCGTCGTCGTCCGCATCCAGGCGGCCATAGCGAATATTTTCGCGGATGGTCCCATTGTAAAGCCAGGTGTCCTGCAGCACCATACCGAAAATGGAACGCAGCTCGTCGCGCGAGAAATTGCGGATATCGTAGCCGTCGATCAAGATTGCGCCCTCATTCACATCGTAAAAACGCATCAGCAGCTTAACCATGGTGGTCTTGCCCGCGCCGGTGGGACCGACGATGGCGACCTTCTGGCCCGGCTGGATATTTGCGCTAAAATCGTTGATGATGGTCTTGTTCGGATTGTACCCGAATTTGACGTGGGCAAACTGTACGCTGCCCTGAATGTGGATCAGAGTATCGGTGTCCGGCGTATCGTCGTCATTGATATGCACCACCGGCGTTTCGGGCGTTTCTTCCTCCTCCGCCAGGAATTCAAATACGCGTTCCGCCGCAGCCGCGGTCTGCTGAAGGATATTGCTGATGTTTGCAATCTGGGTGATCGGCTGGGTAAACTGGCGCACATATTGGATAAACGCCTGGATGCCGCCGACGCTCAGACTGCCCCCGGCAGCCAGCCAACCTCCGATGATACAGACCACCACATAGCCGATATTCGCCACGAAGTTCATCACAGGCTGCATCAGGCCGGAGAGAAACTGCGATTTCCATGCAGAGCTGTACAGCGTCTCGTTATATCTGTCGAACTCCTGCATGGAGGCTTCCTCGCCGTTAAAGGCTTTCATCACCATGTGGCCGCCGTACATCTCCTCGATATGGCCGTTTACATGGCCCAAATATTCCTGCTGGGCCGAAAAATATTTCTGCGAGTGCTTGATGATGATCAGAATAAAGACCAGTGAGACCGGAATCACACACAGCGCAACAAGTGTCAACTGCCAACTGATGGAAAACATCATCACAATGATGCCGATCACCATAGTGACCGAGGTGATGATCTGCGTGATGCTCTGATTCAAGGTCTGGCTCAGCGTATCGATGTCGTTTGTCACGCGGGACAATACTTCGCCGTGGCTGGTGGTGTCAAAGTAATTCAGCGGCATGCGGTTGATCTTTTTCATAATGTCGTTGCGCAAATTGTACGTCACGCGCATGGACACCCCTGTCATGATCCAGCCCTGTAAATAGGAAAATCCCAGGCTGAGCACATACAGGCTGAGCAGGAACAGCAGGATCTGGGCGATGCGGCCAAAGTCGATGCCTGCCCCTGTTCCGGCAATCTTTCCCATGATACCGTCAAAGACCTCTGTCGTTGCACTGCCCAAAATCTTCGGGCCCACGATCGTAAACACGGTGGACAGCATGGCGGTCGCCATCACCAGGAAGATGCGGAACTTATATTTACCAAGGTAATGCAGCAGCTTTTTCATGCTGCCCTTAAAATCCTTTGCCTTCTCTACAGGACCGCGCATGGGCCCGTGTCCGCCAAAGGGCCCATGCTTGCGCGGCGACGGCGCTCTTGTTGGACTGCTCATGCCAATTCCTCCTCTGAAAGCTGTGACCGGGCGATCTCCTGATAGGTCTGGCAGGATTGCATCAACTCCCGGTGGGTCCCGATGCCAACGATCTTGCCGTCGTCCAGTACAATAATCTGTTCGGCGTCCATAATGGTGCTAACGCGCTGCGCAACAACTAGCATTGTCGCGTCACCGGTATCCTGTTTCAAGGCACGCCGTAAAGCCGCATCGGTCTTGAAGTCTAGGGCGGAAAAACTATCATCAAAGATATAAACCGGAGCCTTTTTCGTCAGGGCGCGCGCAATAGAAAGGCGCTGCTTTTGCCCACCCGACACGTTTGTGCCGCCCTGGGAGATATCCGTGGAAAGTCTATCCGGCATCCGGTCGATAAATTCGGCCGCTTGGGCGACATCCGCGGAGTGGAGAATATCTTCGTCGGTTGCCTCCGGAGAACCGTAGCGCAGGTTGGAGGCGATGTCCCCCGAGAAGAGCACACCTCTCTGCGGCACATAGCCGATATTTTCCCGCAGCTCGTGCTGCGGGATTTTGCGGATGTCTACTC
>DBFXIC010000217.1:0-4761 GCA_048455095.1 Anaeromassilibacillus sp. | reverse complement strand
GGGATACACCCGGCGATATATGGACGAACAGTACGGAAACATTCTTGCCTTTTCAGAACTTCAGGCATTTGCGGACAGGCCGTTTCGTCAGCTTTCCTCAGGGATGAAAAGTCGGTTGGCATTTTCCATCGCAAGCATGGTAAAGCCGGAGATTCTGATCTTGGACGAGGTGTTAGCGGTAGGTGATGGCGCTTTTCGTGCAAAAAGCGAAAAAAAGATGCGCGAAATAATCGGTGGTGGAGCGACCACCATTCTTGTATCTCATTCTATAGAACAGATACGGACCATGTGTAATAAGGCACTATGGCTTGATCATGGTCGGCAGGTAGCCTTTGGAACCTGTAATGAGATTTGCGATCAAGATGAAGAATTTCGTTCAAAACGCTGATATGGCAGCGGAAATATATTAAAGGTGAAAAACATGTGGAATAAGCAGTTTAAGGAAACACTAACAGAGAAGCGAGAAAAAGTAAAGGCCGCAGGAGGAGCAGCGCGGATAGCAAAGCAGCATGCGCAAAGCAAGCTAACGGCGCGTGAGAGACTTTTGCTTTTGTTCGATCCAGATAGTTTTGTAGAGATCAACGATATGATGCAGTCTGGCTCTGGGTTTGGCACTCAGGCGGATCAGCTCCCCCCTGGAGCCGGGGTCATTACTGGCTATGGAAAGATCAACGGGCGTTTAGCGTTTGCTGCTTCACAGGATTTTACCGTTCATGGGGGTTCTCTCAGTCTGTGTCAGGCCAAACGAATCTGTCGGGCTATGGATATGGCTATGGAAATGAAAGCTCCCTTTATCTCGATCAACGACAGTGGCGGCGCGCGTATTGAGGAAGGAATCGATGCACTTCATGGTTATGCAGGTATCTTTAAGCGAAACGTACAGGCCTCAGGCGTAATTCCACAAATCAGCGCTATTATGGGGCCGTGTGCAGGAGGCGCATGTTACTCTCCGGCCATCAGTGATTTTATTTTTATCGTTCGCCGGACGGGACTTATGTTTATTACAGGGCCTCAGGTGGTTAAATCTGTAACACACGAGGAAGTTAGCGCAAGTGTTTTGGGCGGGGCTGATGTGCATATGAGCAAGAGCGGTGTGGCCCACTTTGCCTATGATACGGACGAAGAATGCATAAAAGGAATACGTGGACTTTTGAGTTATCTGCCACAGAATGCTGAGGAAACGCTCCCCTTGGTAAAAGGGGTATCCGTCGATTTAACTAAAGGTTTGGAGGAGGTCGTTACAGATAATCCAAGAAAATGCTATGATGTGCGCGCAGTAATCCAAGCTATTGCGGATCGCCATTCGTTTTTGGAGGTCCAAGAGGACTTTGCCAGGAATGCTGTAGTGGGATTCCTTCGCATAGAGGGACATACGGTAGGTGTAGTAGCCAATCAGCCCAATTACCTTGGTGGTTCACTGGACTGCGATGGTAGCGATAAAATGGCCCGCTTTATACGCTGTTGCGATAATTTCAACATCCCTATTCTCACTTTTGTAGACGTGCCTGCCTTCCTGCCTGGCACGCAGCAGGAGCATAGTGGCATCATTCGTCATGGAGCCAAGTTACTTTATGCCTATGCTGAGGCCACCGTCGCTAAAGTGACTGTTATTTTGCGAAAAGCCTATGGCGGCGCATACATTGCCATGTGCAGCCGTGGCTTGGGGGCTGACCGCGTCTTTGCTTTTCCTATCGCAGAAATTGCTGTGATGGGAGCAGAAGGTGCAATCCGCATTACCGGACGCCGTCAAATTGAAGCGGCTCAAAATCCGGAGGCGGAGGTGGCGCGCTTGACGGCTGAATATGAGCAAGCTTTTCTGAATCCATATATCGCAGCAGCTCGTGGTTATGTGGATGAAGTGATCCTGCCCACAGAAATGAAAGAAAAGGTAGTATCAGCTTTTGAAATGCTACAGAGTAAGCGAAGCGCTCTGCCGGCAAAAAAGCATGGAAATATCCCGCTTTGAGACAAGAGGAACGGAAGGACAGATTTATGAAAAAAGTTGGATTGCTGTTTCCGGGGCAGGGTGCCCAAGTCGTCGGTATGTTCAAAGAAATGTACGATCATTATGATCTGGTGCGCAGTACCTTCTGTGAGGCGGAGAAGACGCTCGGACGACCGGTGGCACAGATGTGCTTCGAGGGGCCGGCAGAGGAGCTTGCCCAGACAGAAAATACCCAGATATGTATCTTTACTTGCGAGATAGCAGCTTGGAAGGTGGCCTGCGAGCTTGGTATAGAGCCAACAGCGATTTTTGGCTTTTCTTTGGGCGAGTGTGCAGCGCTGGTAGCAGCAGGGTGCCTTTCTTTTGCCGAAGGACTTAAAATGACGGCTTATCGCGCGCAGGTTATGCAGGCGGCTGTGCCTTTGGGGCAGGGGGGCATGCTGGCTGTGCTGGGAAAGGATGAGGAGCAGGTACGCATGTTATGTGAAGCCGCTGGGCAAGGAATATGGATGGCAAATCATAATTGTCCGGGGCAGATCGTTTGTGCGGGAAGTGTTGAAGCCATCGAACGCGCAGTCCTATGGGCGGCTGCAAACAGCTATGTTGTCAAAAGGCTTGAAGTGAGCATTCCATCCCATTGCCCCATGATGGAACCCGCCTCCGTCGATTTGGCGAACTATTTGCAGAACGTTCACTTTGCAGACGCAGCTATCCCGATCCTGTGCGGTAGCACAGCCAGTCCGGAAACAGATGGAGCCATCATAAAACAAGAGATTATTGGGCAACTTGTACGCCCTGTACGCTGCGAGGACAGCCTGCGCCGGATGATTATGATGGGAGTGGAGAGTGTGATCGAGGCAGGACCCGGTCACGTGCTTACGGGCTTCATGCGCAAAATTGATCGGCAAATTGACCGGCTTTGCCTGTCCACCCCGGAGGAGGCGGGGAAACTTGCAGAAGAAATGAAAGCATGGTGAAAAGGATGAGGCGCGCGGCTTATTATGTATGGACTGATATGCAGCTGTTCAATTGCTTAAACCTCAAGTTAAATCAGCATAAGCACATCGCAGGCGATTTGTATGTGCTAAATTTGGAAAGAATAACACAACCGCTGCTGGAAGCGGTGCGTAATTCAGGAGCATTTGAACATGTAGTGCGTATTATGCCCATAACAGGTACTGCAGCCTTTGCTCATGCTACAACCTTTTTGGAAAAGATATATACTCGTTTGGGATTGCGCCGGTATTATATTGGCGCTTTTCGGGAAGCTGTAAATGACCGTTTCTATGACCGGCTAGTATTGGCGGGTTTTTGGGCTGATGGAGCCATGCTGGCAACCGTGCTGTTAGCCAATAACCCATTGCTCCGTATTGATTATATAGAGGAAGGTCTTCGTCACGGACAGGAGGTTTTTGCTTACACATTGCAAAGCACCCTTTTTTCACGACTCATGCGCTGGTTTTATGATGGATGGACAATCAAGAAGTGGAAAAAGAGAAGCGACTATGGTTATTTTTACAGACCAGACCGTTTCTTTGGCGAGCCTTTTTCCAATTATGCTTACCGCTCCCTCAGACCTATTGGTGCAGGAAATGACCGTGTGCTTCAAATCGCATTGCTTGCGCAGCACAATGCTGCAGTGACCGCACTTTATGCGTCCAAGCGTGTGATACTTTTGGAACCGGGAGATGAGTTTATATGGCGGCTATGCACCCATACACCAACGTATGATTTTTCCGATCTTGCAAGCAAGATTGCGCAGATTGTAGGACCAGATAAGGTATTGATTCATCGCCATCCAAGCAGAACTAACGCTAAAAAGTTAGCGGGGCTAATTTATGATGATACATCGTTTCCTATCGAACTGCAGTTACTTATGTTGAAATACAGTAGACCAGAACAGTTATGCGATATGACATTGGTTTGCTATCATTCCTCATCAATGGTGAATGTTATTAGCATGTTTGATTTTTCTATCCGGGTAATAGCCCTTTATAAACTGAGCGAACGTTTCCGTCGAGAAGGGCGCTTCTATTGCGACGAGATGGTCAACCAGTTAAAAGCATCGCTTAAAGATCCGCAGCAAATTCAAATACCGCAGACGGCAGATGCATTTTTTAAAAGTCTGCAGAAGGAGGAAATGTTCCAATGATACTATTCTACGTTGTATCGGATATGGGCATCATTCATGCTATTAACACAAAGCAAACTTGGTATCCTGACGAGGAAGCCATTCTAATCAGTCGCTATGTGAGCGGTTCCTCAGAGATACTAATAGATAACCTGTGTGCTTCGGGCATTTTTAAGCAAGTGCTACTTATGCCTTTTCCGGTAGTGAGCACACGTGAAGGCATTTTAAAAAAGAGCAAAATTCTTCAGGCCTTTCATCGTCATCATCAGTATCAAATATATATCAAGAATTATTTGGATTTTCATAAAATTGATTTTCGAATAAGCAAGATGATAGTTATGCACATGGAGTCTTTTTCTATTTATGTTGCAGAATACTTTCTTAAGATCAACCCAAATCTACAGATTGAGTTTGTAGAAGATGGCAATGCTTCTTATCTATGCACACGAAAATACCTGACGTCCCCTATGCGATGGGGTTTGTCTCGAAAAACATTTTTGGCAAAAGCAATACCAGAAGCTTTTCTGCGACAGCGCCTAAAGCCGCATCTTACACAAAAACTTTATCTGAACTTTCCAGATGAGTATCCGTCCGAAATGGGTTTTGAGGATATAAAAGGCATCCGTGCCTGTCCTGAGTGCCTGACGCTCATGCAAAAAAATGGAGAGGCTGCCGATCCAAGGCT
>DBFXIC010000216.1:0-4736 GCA_048455095.1 Anaeromassilibacillus sp. | reverse complement strand
AAGTAGGCCATCGTTCTCTCTGGGAAATGTGTGTAACACTCCGCGAGCGCCCAGGCCGCTGCCATCTGTGCATAATAGCCCGGATGTTTAAAATTATTCAGAACCTGTAAGACGCGGTCGATATAGTCTGTGTTGATAAAGTGGTCCAGCAGCATCACTGCGCCAAACCGGACGTCAAATTCCCGCTCAGAGGCCAGATAGGGCTGCAAGAATTCCCACACGCGTTCCGGCTTTTTCCGGGCAAATTTGAGGGTATTGCAGAAGCTGTCGCATGTGGACCAATCCTCAATTTCCGGGACAAAATCCTCCACCCGGGCGAGCAATTCCTCCACGTCCGCCTTTACATAACCGATGACCATGCCGCGCAGAAGGATTTCTTCGAAAAAGTCCCCTTTGTCACCATCCAGAAAGGCGCGCCAGTCCCCGCGTGCAATATGCCTGGCCAAACCGCGCAGCGCGGGAAGCCGCACGCCCAGAATCGGCCGTCCACCCGGGATCAACGTAGATGCGAACGCCTGATACGCCGGCTCCGCCATCGCAAACAATTCCCGCCGGATGTCCTCCCGCGCCGGCGTGATCTGCAAATCAGCGACCCCCATGGGTTTTCTCCAATTGTAAAAGGGTCTGCTTGCATTCCAGGCCGCCGCCGTATCCTGTCAGGCTTCCGTCCGCACCTACTACACGGTGGCACGGAATGAAGATCGGAATCGGATTGCGGTGGTTTGCCATGCCGACCGCACGGCATGCCTTTGGATTGCCGACGCGTGCGGCAATCTGCCCGTAACTGCACGTTTCTCCATAAGGAATTTCCAAAAGCGCGTTCCAGACCGCCTTCTGAAACGCCGTCCCTTCGGGGGCAAGGGGCAGGTCAAATTCCCGGCGTTCTCCCGCCAGATATTCCCGAAGCTGTGCCGCCGCTCTGCCCAGAAGTTCCGTCTCCCTCTGATCCATCTCCTCCGGCGCCTCCTCCCCCGGGAGCCGAAGCAATGTGATCGCTCCATCCTTTTCTCCAATGGCAATGCGTCCAATTGCCGTATCAAATACATACACACATTCCATTTTGTTCGTTCCCTCTTTCACTCTCGCGGCTTGGCCGCAACATAAGTTTTACAATCTATCGTGTCCTTCTCTCTATCCGTTACAGTACTTTTATTATAGGCGATGATGCCGCCGAGGGCAAATTATTTTGTTTATTTTTCGCATATAACGTTCCATTTTACCAAAAAAGCCGGACGCATGTCCTAAAACATACGTCCGGCAAAAATATCTTTTTAAATTTTGAACTCTGTGGGTTTTGATTTGGCAGGGTCAAAGCTTTGGCCTCCCGGGCTGGAAAGGTCAAAATAGATGCGGGCGTTCTTGGTGGTACCCCAGTCCTTTTGCGAACCGGAGTCCTGAATGCGATTGAACGCCTCGCGGAACATGGTGTTATGCGCTTCCTCGCGATTGAGCAGGAAATCGATCGTCTCGCGCACGCCCTTGTCATCGATCTGACGATACAGATTCTGGTAAACCACCTTGGCGCGCTGTTCCGCTGCGATATCTGAGAGGATGTCCGCAGCCGCGTCGCCCGTCTCGTTCACATAGGCGGCTGTCCAGAGGTAGCCGCTGGCGTTGGTCAACATGGGCGTCAGGCCGGAAAGCACATGCGCCTCCACGTTGCCGACGGTGGCGTCTTTCGCATCCAGATGGTGGCCGTTGAGCATATTGACCGTGGCACTGACCATTTCCAGATGGCAGAGCTCCTCGGCTGCGATGTCGAGGAAGAGGTCTTTAATCTCCGGGTCTTTAATCCGCATACTTTGGGCCAAATATTGCAGGGCGCTTTTCAGCTCTCCCTGCGGGCCGCCGAGCTGCTCCTGCATCAGAGCGGCGTAATTGGGGTTTGGACGGTCGACATGGACGGGATTCAGATAAGTCTTTTCGTGTTTAAACATGGTGTATCCCCTTTCTATTGGTTTCTTCTATTTTTTGCCGTCCGTTCCCAAGATATACAGAAATCCCCTCCCAATCATCCTTTTTAAGGACTTTTCGGAAGGGGATCTTTTTATCGCAACAGGGGAAGGTTCCCGGTCAGACGGTTGACCTTTTTCTTTGCGCCGCAGATCGCCAGGCCAAGATAGCGGAGGTCCCCCTCCGGGATACCGGCGGCTTTGCGAATCCATTCGTCATAGGTGCGGCAGCTCTGTGCCGCATCGGAAAAGTCCACAGCCAGCACATCCTCAAAATCCGGGCTGTACAGACGCTCCCGCAGATCCCGGATGGAATCCGGCGTGCCCTGCAAAATGGGCACCGGCGTTTCGACAATCCCGCGGTGCAGCGTTCCGGAGGCGTCCGCTACGTCTACGCCCACCTGTTCCGGCAATTCTTTCCCTAAAGTGATGCCAAGGATTCCCGCTGTATTGGCGATTACGCCCACCGGGAGCTCCTTATCGATCACCATGACACATTTCCACTCGTTCGTTTGCATCTCGTTTTGCATCCTTTCCCTTGTATTCCGAGAGTACCAGACCCGCGAGGGTCAAGCCGGCGCCCAGCAGCGCGATCCAGGTGATCGGCTCCTTTAAAACGATGGCAGAGGTCACCACTGTAACCACCGGCACCATATAGATATACACGCTTGTCTTGACCGCGCCGAGCACCTTCACCGCAAAATTCCAGGTGACAAAGCAGAGGGCAGACGCGCCAAGGCCAAGATAAAGCAGATTCAGCCAGTTGGTAGGGACGGCAAGCTGTCCCCATTCCGGGCTGAAATCCAAAAAGAACAGCGCCGGTATCATAAACAGCAAGCCATAGAAGAACACCCTGCGAGTTGTCTGCACCGTGGGATAGTGAAAGCTGCTGATCTTCCGGGTCAATACAGAATAGAGCGCCCACACCACGGCGGCCAGGACCGCCAACAGATCCCCCATCGGATTGAGCTTCAAAATCGCACTGCCGTTAAACGTGATGAGGCAAATGCCTGCAATTGCCGCCACAAATCCGACAAAGAACTGCGGCCGCAGTTTTTCTCCGTCAAGGAACCAATGGGCGAACAGCGCGGTAAAAAACGGCGCGACCGAAATGATAATGCCGACGTTGGAGGCCAGGGTATAGGTGAGCGCGATATTTTCCAGCAAAAAATAGAGCGTTACACCGCAGATACCGGCCCCAATGAAATATTTCTCCTGTTTCCGATCCGTCACCTTTAAACGATGCGGATATGCAACGCAGAGCGCCAGCGTTCCCAAAAGAAAACGGAACACCAAAATTTCCACCGGGCTAAACGCGCGCAGGAGCACCTTTGTAGAGATAAACGTGGTGCCCCACACAATGATGGTAAAGGTGGAAAGCAAATGCCCCACCGCTGTCTGATTGTCTTTCATCCTACGTGCTCCTTTTTCTCCGGCAGTGCTCCACCGGTAAAGATATCGCCATACTGGCGCGGGGTAAGGCCGATCAGGGTCTTAAAGAAATTGGTGAAATGGCTCTGATCGGAAAACCCGGTTTGAAACGCCGCTTCCGCCGGACAAACGCCCGCCTCGAGCAGCTTTTTCGCCCTGTCGATGCGGATGGTTTCCAAATAGCGATAGGGCGAGATGCCTTTTTGTTTGGTAAAGGTGCGCAGCAGATAGTACTTACTGCGGTTGGCGATAGCGGCGAGTTCGTCCAGCGAAATGGTTTCCGCATAATGCGTTTCCAAATAGGCGCAAACCGCCTCCACCGCGCCGCCGGAAAGCTGTTCTTCGGGCTGTTCAAAGGGTTCCGCATACAATTCAATCAATTGCTCCATCAGGAAAAAGAACAATTCCTCTTTCCGGAAGTCCTTCTCTCCGCATGCGATCATACCGTGCAGTTCCCGCAAAGTTGCAGTATGCTCGCTTTGTATATGCACATTGGGCTGAAAATACGGCAAAAAATCCCTCCCTGTAATCTCTCTGGTCATCTGGCGCATCACCTCCGGGGTGATGTTTAGGCAGCGCCAATCCAATGCGTGCTCTGCCACCTGCGCGCAGGCATGGGGATCCCGGGGGTTAAAAATCAGCAGGTCGCCCGGATGGACCAAATATTCCCGATTTTTGCACCAGAGCTGTCGCAGACCGCTCTCAATAAACCCAATCACATAGTCCTCGTGAAAATGAATGGGGAATCGCTGCACGATCCCCTGTAAAAAATATGCCTCAACATGCAATTTTCTGTCAAAGCAGATGGTGCGGTTCTCAATGTCCAACCGCATCTCCTCCTCCCGTGCAATTCTGGTCATCAGTTTACCATGAAAAGAACGGTTTGTCTTGTACAATATTGCCTTTTTTAATCCAGAAGCAAAGATGCCTGCCGGGCCAAAACAAAATATCCTGTCAGGCATCCATTTTTCTAGACTGAATCCGCACTGATGATCGCATTCTATACCGCCGCATATTCCTACATAGCCAGTGAAAGGCGAAAAGAGCCTTCTTCTTTATTTATGTGTACACGAATGCGATTTTCCAGGCGCGCCAAAACAGAACTCCCCAGGCGGATGAATCCACCTGGGGAGCCCCTTTGCGGTTATTTCAAAAGTGTAGATAAAATGCTATTGTGATTGTTTTGAGCGATGCTGTGGGCACACAGCACTCTTTGCCCCTACGGAGCTCTTCTAGGAAAACATCCTGGTGAAGTTTTACGCAACAACCTTCACTTCACAGAGCTTCTCAACACCCTTGCCATTCAGCGCCGCATATGCGCCCGTGCTCTGGCCCGGTGCGCCGGTGGCATAG
>DBFXIC010000215.1:0-6110 GCA_048455095.1 Anaeromassilibacillus sp. | reverse complement strand
CCAAATTGTCCTGCCGCTTCATCATTGTAAGGAATCAAAA
Organism: Anaeromassilibacillus sp.; assembly: GCA_048455095.1. Lineage (GTDB taxonomy): Bacteria > Bacillota > Clostridia > Oscillospirales > Acutalibacteraceae > Anaeromassilibacillus. The sequence goes on along the minus strand of DBFXIC010000215.1, from coordinate 6,070 downwards.
ATAAGCGCCGAAATTATTTTACAGTCACACCGACGATCATTTTATCCACGCCATCGCCGAAATTTGCCGTATAGGTATCGGTACTTTCGTCGTAATCGACCTTAAAATTATCTGGAATAATTCCCGTATAGGTATAGCGTTCTCCGTTGGGGCCTTTATAATTCTCTACAAACGCTCTCATTTGATCCACAAAATCCGCACTACTTGCGTGCGTTGTGCCCCTTGCAAGCTTCAGGGTCACTTCTACTTCAGCAATATCCTTACCCGCAGCATGATTCGTCAGCTTAACGGAAGCTGTTACTTCAATCGTACCGCTTTCGTCGCTGCCGCTGCCGGGATGTGCCGGCGTAAAGGGGCCCTGGTCGACCTGCTGGGAACGGACCGTCAGCGCGCCATGGTAATGCTGCCCCTGGTATTCATTGCCCGTATTCTCCGGCAAATATCCCGCCAGGATATAGGTTACTTCTTCACCAGCCTTGATGACTGTCTCTGGATTGTATGAAGCATCCTCTACCACTTTGCCGTCCGCATCTTTTTCCAGTGTCGTTTCATTTAGGTTGACGCCTTCTACACGGACCCATTGGCCCTCCTTGTCCTGTCTGTACAGATAGAGCTTTAGCGCGCCTTCCAACGTATTGGCGCAGTCCTTTTCGCCCTTCTTATAGATATGCAGCTTGTCATCCTCATCGTAGAGCACCGGTTCCTTATCGTTGGGGTTCAGAACACGTGTTCCCATGGTCAGGCTGATATAGGTCGGGAGCGTACCCTTATTGACAATACGGACCGGTCTGAAATAGATCGGCAGATTGTCAGCGGGATAGTTGTTCGGATCCTGGTGGTTCTTTTCCAGATTGTTGACATCGCCGGCTGCCACGAGCTCTTTCTCAAAATTATCGATCTTCATCGGACGAAGATTTTTGAATTCCATCGGTTCGGTTGTGGTATAATCCGGGTCGGGATTGATTTCAATGTCCAGAACGCCTGCCTGGAAATTGGCGTTCACCTTCTCCGTGTCGGTAAACCAAGCCATGGTGCCGCCTGCCAGCAGGCAGAACACCATAACCAGGGAAAGTGCCGACAGAATCATCCTCTTTTTATTGGCTCTCATGTTTTTTCCTCCTTTTTTGCGGATTGTTGGGGCGTAGAAACCCATAAGTTTCTTCCGGATTATTTAAATAATACAGCAGTTTATTACGTGTGTCAAGAAAAACCCATAAGTTTTCTTTCATTTATCCGTATAAAATCATGGAATTTCTATAATGATAGACGTGAACGAAATTAAGTGAAAATGTGAAGGAGGGAACCCATGTTAGGAGAAAGGCTTCAGGAACTTCGAAAAGATCTCGGTCTTTCTCAGCAGGATTTGGCGGATATGCTCAATGTGTCCATTCATACAATTTCGTCCTATGAACGGGGCCGCAGTTCCCCGGACGACGCAACAAAAATCAAGATTGCCGAGATGTTCAATATCTCCTTGGACTATCTGCTCGGCTTGGTGGACGAACCATTTTCTTTTCAAAGAACAAAAAACTGTATGGTCTTGCCCGCAGAATTTGGAGACTCGGAAAAACGGGAGCTCCGTGAGTATATCGCCTTTTTGCGATTTAAGCGCATCCAAAAGATGCGAAAACAACATAAGCGGAACGCATAAAAGAGCCGCGGAATGCAGTTTGCATTCCGCGGCCTTTTTCTTTTTATTTGGAACTGCTGACCACTCTCCAGTTTTGCTTCAAATAGATACCACCGGAAAGAACAGTGAAGAACACCGATATAGCCATCAACCCTTCGCCGGCCCAAATAAATATCCCCGAGCTTGGCACGCCCCCAATGGAGAACCCCGGGACGATCCCCATACCGACCAACTCCTGGACATACTGCATGGCAAGGATCAAAAGAATGGCCACGATCTGGCTCACTGTTTTGGTCTTGCCCCATCGGTTGGCGGCAATCACCATACCCTCATCTGCAGCGACCAACCGCAGAGACGTTACCAGGAACTCCCGCGCGATGATGATCAGCGTCCACCATGGATTGATCAATCCCAAACTCACGAAACAGACCAGCGCAGAGATCACTAGAATTTTGTCTGCCAACGGGTCCATAAATTTTCCAAAATTCGTAATCAGGTTGCGACTTCTGGCAATTCTACCGTCCAGATGATCGGTATACGAAGCGGCGGCAAATAAAATCAACGCAATTAAATAGCGGTGCGGGAGCTCCCGCCAGAGCAGGGCCCCCACAAAAAACGGCACCATCACCATGCGCAGCACCGTCAATTTATTCGGCAAATTCATCTTGATTCCTCCAACAGGGTGCGGATCATTCCGCTTCACCCATCAGGTCGCAGTCCGCGCATGCGGTGATCCGCACACGCACAAACTGCCCAGGAGCCGGTTTCTCGTCAGAAGTGAAATACACTCTTCCGTCGATATCCGGCGCATCCGCATAACTGCGTCCAAACCAGAGCTTGCTCTCCCGGTCAAAGCCTTCTGTCAGCACTTCGAACGTCCTACCGATCTGCGCCTCGCCCCAGTCCTGCATAATCCCCATTTGGGTCTCCATCACGCGGTCGGCACGGCGCTGTTTTACCTCTTCGGGAAGCTGGTTTTCCATCGTTGCCGCCGGGGTATCCTCCTCCTGGGAATAGGGGAAGCAGCCCAAGCGCTCAAAGCGGACGTCCTTGATGAAGGCACAGAGCTCCGCAAAGTCCTCCTCTGTTTCGCCGGGGAAACCTGCAATCACCGTGGTGCGCAGAACCAGACCAGGAATGCGCGCACGCATTCTGCCCACCAGCGCGGTCAGCTTTTCACGGTCGCCAAAACGCCGCATGGCCCGCAGGACCGGACCACTGCAATGCTGTAGCGGAAGATCGACATATTTGACAACCTTGGGCTCCTGTGCGATGGCGTCCATCAGCTCTTCCGTCATAAAATCCGGATAACAGTACAGCACACGGACCCACTCGATGCCGTCAACTCCGCATAACTTGTGCAGCAATTCCGGAAGCATCAGCTTTCCGTAGAGATCACGGCCGTAACGCGTGGTGTCCTGTGCAATGACAATCAGTTCTTTGGTGCCGCTTTCGGCCAGAATTTTGGCCTCTTCGAGGATGCTCTCCATCGGACGTGAACGGTATGGCCCACGGATCAGCGGGATGGCGCAGTAGGAACAGCGGTTATCGCATCCCTCTGCGATCTTTATGTAGGAAGAATAGAGCGGTGTGGAGTGGACGCGCTCGCCGCACAAAGGCAGCAGCGTCTTTTCCGGGAACAGCTCCGGATGCTCGCCGCGCAGGGTACGGTCCACCACTTCCACAATGTCGGCGTCCGCGCCAATCCCGCAGACCGCGTCGGCCTCCGGCAGTTCCCTGCGGATTTCCTCCTGATAGCGCTCCGCCATGCAGCCGGTCACGACAATTGCCTTGATACAGCCGGCCTTTTTCAATTTACCAAGTTCCAGGATCTCCCCAATGGACTCCTTTTTGGCGGCTTCGATAAAACCGCAGGTATTCACGATAGCCACGTCTGCCCGGGAAGCGTCGTCCGCCAGCTCATAGCCCGCCTTTTGCAGGCGTGCCATCATCATCTCTGCGTCCACCCGATTTTTTTCGCAGCCAAGGCTGATCATTCCAACAGATGCCATTCGCTCTCATCCTCATTTTCGTATTCGATATATTCCCGCAGTACGCTGCGGACGTCCTTACTGCCATAGCCCAGCCGCTGCAGGGCCGCAAATACGCGGCGACGGCCCTTTTCGTCCGACAGGGACCGCTGGTATTTCCGCTCGATCAAAATCCGGAGCGATTCCTCCGGCTCTGGTGCGAGTTCCTCTACAATCTCTCGCGCCAGTTCCCGGTTAATCCCTTTTTGAAGCAGCTCGTATTCCGCGCGCCGTGCCGCATAGCGCTTGCGCTGGAGCAGCTCGGCGGCTAAATCCCGTGCATATCGCTCGTCATCGACCAGACCAAGGTCTTCCATGCGCTGCGCCGCATGTTCCGCCGCTTCGCGGCCCGTGGTGCGAATAATTTTATCCGCCAACTCCTTTTTAGAATGGCTGCGATATTCCAGCAGATACAGCGCCTTTTCCTGCGCACGCCGCGCATCGCTGCGGATCAACAGCTCATGCAGCGCCTCGTCGTCAATCTCCATACCGGTCCGCCAGCCAGATTGCAGCAGCGTCTCGGTGTCCAGCTTAACGGCGAGTTCCCCGTCCAGATAGAGGGCAGTCAAACGCTTGCGGCGCGGCTCCATTGCAGTGATCAGCAAAGTATCTCCATCCTTTATGCCTTATGTTTATTCGACATCGTCGGCCTCTATGTCGATTTTCGCGCTTGCAGCGCGGGAAACCGGTTTGGCGGGCTCTGCGGCGGGCGCAGGAGCCGCGGCAGCTGCCGGAACCTCCAACGGCTTTGCCGGAGAAGCGTTCGGCGGCGGCACAGTGGTCTTTGCATAGAGCGTTCCAATGTTGTCACGGACCTGCTTCTCAATTTCGTCTGCAAGCTCTTTATTGTTGGCAAACAGGGTTTTTACGTTGTCGCGCCCCTGACCCAACCGTTCCTGTTTATAGGAGAACCACGCGCCGCTCTTTTGCACAATTTCGAGCTTAACCGCAAGGTCGAGCAGCTCGCCTTCGCGTGAAATGCCGCGGCCGTACATCACATCAAATTCCGCCTCACGGAACGGCGGCGCAATCTTATTTTTTACCACGCGCGCACGGGTGCGGGAACCGATCTGCTCTGTACCGTTCTTGAGCGTCTCGATACGGCGGATATCGATGCGCACAGAGGAATAAAATTTCAACGCGCGGCCGCCCGGGGTAACCTCCGGATTGCCGTACATCACACCCACCTTTTCGCGCAGCTGATTGATGAAGATCGCTACGCAGTTGGATTTGGAGATGGCGCCCGCCAGCTTGCGCAGCGCCTGGCTCATCAGGCGCGCCTGCAGGCCGACGTGGCTATCGCCCATCTCACCCTCGATCTCTGCGCGCGGCACCAACGCCGCCACGGAGTCAATGACGATCACATCGATCGCGCCGGAGCGCACCAACGCTTCGGTAATTTCCAGCGCCTGCTCGCCGGTATCCGGCTGCGCAACCAGCAGTGCGTCCACATCTACGCCGAGCGCGCGGGCGTAGACCGGGTCAAGCGCGTGTTCCACATCGATAAACGCCGCGTTGCCGCCGTTTTTCTGTCCCTCTGCGATGCAGTGCAGCGCCAGCGTGGTTTTACCGGAGCTCTCCGGCCCGTAAACCTCCACGATACGGCCGCGGGGAAGGCCGCCGATGCCGAGCGCCAAATCGAGCGAAAGCGAACCGGTGGGAATCGCCTCCACATGCATCGCCTCATTCTGGCCCAGACGCATGACCGCACCCTTGCCGAACTGCTTTTCGATCTGTGCGAGCGCCGTCTCCAGCGCCGCTTTTTTATCCAGGTTTTTTCCAGCCGCAGCTCCGCCGCGGTTCTTGTCGATGGCCATTTGATTCCCTCCGGTCTGTTGATTGGAAAAACGCCGGAAGAAGTTCCGGCGTCACTGATTTCAAAGAATTGTAACGGTGAATATTATACCGTACTTTAAAGAGAAAAGCAATGGAGAGGAAGCAATTTCGAACAAAGATTTGATTTAAAAAGAAACCCCTTCGACCATCTTAAAAGCAAAATTATATAAATCCTTACCTTTAAATTATCATAAACATCGCGCATCCTATGTACTTAGAACCAGGCATACAAAATGTGAGGAGGCAAGCCTTTGCGCGTTAAAGATTTTTCGCCTCACATAGAAGACCTTCCATTAAGGAAATTGTAATGAAAAACGGGCCACATGCGGCCTGTTCTTTGGTTTTAGCTAAAGAAATAGTCGCCAATTTTCTAAGGATTTGGGCGGCTATTTCTTTTTATCTACGCAAGCTGCAACTATCCAAACGGATGTTGTAACACAAGAGGCGCCCTATAGGTGATCACGGCCTCCCCCTCCCGGAATGGAAAAGAAGGATTTCACTCTCCAATAGAAGAAGGGGAAACCAGACAGGCACATCGTCTGCTTTTCCATTCTATTTTACCACTCCTGCAAAG
>DBFXIC010000214.1:0-3150 GCA_048455095.1 Anaeromassilibacillus sp. | reverse complement strand
GGCCTCCGGTGCCGCAATTACAACATCCTGTAAAGATATTGCCACGGCGTGCCGTGTGTTGGATTACGCTTGGAGCGATGAAGGCAATATGCTGCTTAACTGGGGCATCGAGGGCGAGTCGTATCAGATGGTGGACGGCTGGCCGGAACTGACGGAACAGATTCTTAATGATTCCCAGTACACGCCGTCCGAGGCTTTCTCCCGCTACCGGAACCTCAACGGTCCCTATCCGCAGGATCATACCCAGCGTCTCGTGCTCAAGCGCGACTACTCGCTGCCCGATGGCGCGGTAGACGAGAATATTGCGGCGCTGGATCTCTGGTCATCGAATGCCAACGGTTCGGTGCGCGCAGGCCTGCCCTCTATTACGATGTTGACGGAGGAGGCCAGCGAATATGCCAACACCTACAATGAATTGTCCACCTATGTGGAGGAAATGTTCTCGAAATTCATCATGGGCACGGAACCGCTTTCAAACTTTGAGCAGTACCAGCAAACACTCAAGACCATGGGGCTCGACCGTGTGCTGGAACTGCAGGAAGGCGCACTGCAGCGCTATTATAACCGCACCGCATGAAGGGGCGGTGCCCAAAATGAACCGACATAAATCTATTCGAGCGGACTGCGCCCTGACGGCATGTCTGCCGACAGAAGGAGACTGATCATGAATCGCACCCGTCACATATTGCGTGACCTGCGCCGCGATCTGGTGAAAAACCGCTGGATCTATATCATGGCAATCCCTGTGATTGCATTTTATATTCTGTTTTCCTATATTCCTATGGCCGGTGTACAGATCGCCTTCAAAGACTATAATTTCGGCGCAGGCATTTGGGGTAGCCCATGGGCGGGCCTCAAGCATTTCATCGCATTTTTCAGCGGGCCTTACGCCTGGCGAACCATCCGGAATACCATGCTGCTCAGTCTGTACACTATTCTTGTTACATTCCCGTTGCCTATCGTATTTGCACTGTTGCTCAACGAAGTGAAAAGCAAGCTATTCAAGCGTACCATACAGACGGTGAGCTACTTGCCCCACTTCATTTCGCTGGTAGTTATTTGCGGCATTATCAAGGAATTTACTCAGAGCACCGGCCTCGTCAGCTCGTTGCTGGCAATGGTGGGAGTTCCAGCCGAGACAATGCTGCAGGATCCCGCCCGCTTCCGTTCCATATATGTTGTTAGTGATCTTTGGCAAACGCTGGGCTGGAACTCCATCATCTATCTGGCGGCGCTTTCCGGCGTTGACCCGACGCTGTACGACGCGGCCGCTGTGGACGGCGCTGGACGATTCCGCCGTGTGCTCCACGTGACGATTCCGGCTATTATGCCCACCATCATTATTATGTTCATTTTGCGTGTAGGTCAGTTCATGAGCGTGGGATACGACAAGATACTGCTTTTGTACAACAGCAGCATCTATGAGACGGCAGATGTGATTTCCACATTTGTGTATCGTAAGGGTGTCGTAGAGTCAAATTTCAGTTTCAGTGCGGCCGTGGGCCTGTTCAATTCGATTGTAAACTTTTTCTTCGTTGTAATTGTGAATAAAATCAGCGACAAGGTCAGTGAGACGAGCCTGTGGTGAGAAGGAGAGGAGAAGAATGGTAGAAAAAAAAGGCCTAGGTGCCAAGGTATTCGATGTGTGCAATCACTGTCTTCTTGTGCTCATTGGAATTGTTTGCCTGTATCCTTTCCTGTATGTGGTGTTTGCCTCGTTCAGCAACCCGGCGCAGTTCATGAAACACGATTTTACGCTGCTATGGTGGCCCAAGGGCTTTTCACTAACAGCATACAGCCGTGTTTTCACAAATGATCTTCTAACAGGCTATACCAATACGCTTATCTATGTGGTAGGAGGTACGGCCATCAGCATGCTTCTTACTTTCTTCGGAGCATATGTACTCTCGCGCAAAGGTTATATGCTTAAAAAACCGCTCACAATGTTCATCCTCTTCACAATGTATTTCAGCGGCGGCATCGTGCCATTTTATCTATGGATACAGGAACTCGGTTTTATCGACACGCGTTGGGCTATCCTTGTGCCGTTGGCACTGAACACATATAATATGATTGTGATGCGCACAGCATTCGCAAGTGTGCCCGAAAGTCTGATTGAAGCCGCGAAGTTGGACGGCGCGTCCGATATAACTTGTTTGTTCCGTATTATTATCCCGTTAAGTAAAGCGACGGTGGCGGTAATACTGCTGTTCTATGCAGTGGCACGCTGGAATGAATGGCTGCCCGCAGCTATGTTTCTTCGCAGTCGTGAATTATTCCCGCTACAGATATTTCTGCGGGAGATTCTGCTCACCAGCTCAGCAGAGTCCATGGTCAATACGGGTGGCGACGCTTCAAGTATGCTGGCGTTGTCCGAAATGATAAAATATGCTACCATCGTTGTTTCTACTTTGCCTATTTTAGTAGTGTATCCGTTCGTGCAAAAATATTTTGTTTCTGGCGTTATGGTTGGAGGCGTAAAAGAATAATGGAATACTATTTTCGCAAAAAAGACGATTTGCCCAGCATCCCGGAACTTCCGGACCCCTTTGAAAAACCGGACGGAAGCCGCGTGATGGTGCCCGAGGAATGGCCTGCGCAGCGGGAATATCTCAAAGAAATGCTTGCCCATTACCTGTACGGACATATGCCTAAAGATTCCGGCGTAACAAAAGGCGAGGTCGTTTTTTCGCGTCCTGTCTACAACGGAAAGGCCGTGGCTGAAACAATAAAGCTCACGGCAGGACGGAAGGGCGAGGTCGTGTTTTATGCAGACCTGATCCGGCCGGTGAAAGAAGGCAAGGTCCCTGTTTTCACTTGGAATCAATTTACTGGAACCCATGGTTCTCCGGCAGAAGAGGAGATCGTCTGCCGCAGAGGCTATGCCATTATGGAATTCGACAAGGAACAGCTCGCTCCGGACAACGGAGACGCCATTAACGGTGTTGTGGCGAAGGCTTTCCCGGAGTGCGACTGGGGCGCCATTGCCATGTGGGCCTGGGGGCACAGCCGCTTGGTGGATTATCTGTTCACAACAGACTGGGCGGATACCGATAAGATCATCGCCACAGGACATTCCCGCGGCGCCAAGGTAGCGCTGTGCGCCGCAATTTACGACGAGCGCATCGCGCTGTGTGCACCCAACGACTC
>DBFXIC010000213.1:0-4678 GCA_048455095.1 Anaeromassilibacillus sp. | reverse complement strand
CTCCTATATAAACTTTCATAAAACTAGAGATATTCCAAATAATTCTCTGTTTTTTATGAAAATATGAAACATTTATCTCTGTACTATTCATTCGAAATCTTCCAAATATGATTGACATTCCCTAGGAATGCGGTATATTTAAACTATATGATAGTCTGTATATTGCGGGCCATTATATACGGTGACTTGTTGTCAAAAATTTATGAAAAGGGAGTGCAAAAGAAAATGAGATCAGGTATGAAGCTAGGAAGAAACGCTCTGTCGCTTATCCTGGCGCTCTCCTTGATGGGAAGTTCCCTTCTTGGAAGCACCATGGCATTTGCAAAGACGGAATCTTCTACTACGACGCTTTCGTCAATGTTTGCAATGAGCGAGATTAACCCTGCTGCGCAGGAAGCGGCGCCGGCCCTCTTCACAGCCGAAGAGAAGACAGGCGGTGCAAAGGGATATGTGCAGCCCTTTGTCGATCCTTCCTCCTTTAAACAGGCCGAGTTCCCCAAGACGCTTGCAAGGGCAGCCAGCGAATTCCCTTCTACTTACGATGTGCGTACCACCGGCCGGGTGACCAACTCCATCCGCAACCAGACCGCCTGGGGCACCTGCTGGGCGTTCGGTGCGACCGGCGCTGCTGAATCCTCCCTCTATCCGGAGGACGATACTGTGTTTTCTCCGCGCCATCTGGCGTATTTTACTTATAACAATGCGGCAAACCCGGATGTTCCGGAGGATGGCACCGCGGGCGATACCTTCCACGCTTGGACTTACGACCCTAGCGAGACCTCCAGCTGGTGGCACCCGTGGTATGAATACGGTGGTAATACATTTATGTCCAATGCCACGTTCTCGAGAATTGGCATCCAGACGGACGAGGCCGTTCCGTATCCGGAAACGTACGCTTATTTTGATTACTCCAAGTATGATTCCTATGGGACGCCGTCCCTGAGGGAAGCATATCTGGAGGATTACGGCGACGTCAAGGAAGAGCATCATTACACAGCGCCGTACCGGCTTATTGAAAGCAATTATCTTCCGACCATGGATCAGGACGGCAATTTAAACGGCGACGCAATTAAAAAGGTCCTGATGGACGGATACAGCGTTGCAATCGCCTATGCTTCCGGAAACTATAATAGCTATACGATGCCGGATGGAAGCGCAATTGTTGCACAGCGTTATAATGGCCCCGAGCAAGTGGTCATCAACCACGAAGTGCAGATTGTCGGCTGGGATGATACCATTCCTCCGGAGGCTTTCCAAAATGGCGACAGACAGCCTAAAAATTCCGGCGGCTGGCTGATTCGCAACAGTTGGGGCGCCGATTGGGGCATGGAGGGCGACCTGGCTGGCTGCTTCTATCTCTCCTATGAGGACAGCTCGATCTCTGAAACCTGCCAGTTTATCGCTTCCGCCGACCAGCCGTACGACCATAACTATCAGTACGATGGCACCGGCTGGAGTACTACGGTCGGCGTGAAGGATAATCCGACAGCGCCGGTCTATATGTCCAATATCTTTACTGCGACCGGCGATCAGACGGTCAAAGCGGCGGCATTCTATACCACCACACATGATGCGAAGTATTCCATTCAGGTTTACACTGGGCTGAAGGACCCTAAGGATCCGACCAGCGGAACCCCGGCGTTTGCCAAGGAGCAGAAGGGATCCAAAACCTATGCGGGATACCAGACTGTCGACCTGAATACGCCGGTCAATGTAAACGATGGCGAGAAGTTCTCTATCGTGGTGAAAATGCAGATTCCGGAGACGACAGATCAGATGTGGTACTATGAAACGATGTATCCGATCGCCTGCGAACTGAATGGCTACTGCGACGGCATCACCTCCGACGCAGATATCGCGCCCGGCGAGAGTTTTATCAGCTATGACGGCGGCAAGTGGCTGGATCTCACCGATTACGACGAGCCGAGATATGGCACGGATGGCGAGAGCAAAATTACGCTTGCGAACGTCTGTCTGAAGGCATTCACGGTGGATGGACACCATGGCGTGACGCCCGAAGCGGTCAATCCGCTGACCGTGATCTATGGAAGAGGCGCGACGATGACTGTGGACGGCAATGTTAACGAAATCATCAATGGCGCAGGCTTCTATATGGCAAAGATGATCCCCGGCGATTCCGCCGACCTCAAATTTGTTCCAGACGCAGAGGGCCGAGAGTTCATCGACGTCACGGTGAATGGGGAAGAGGATACCAGCTTCACAAAGGATTCCTATACCTATACCGTGACCATGGATGGCGACAAGGCAGATCTGAGGTTTGTATTTGACGTCGTCAATAAGCAGGTCTTGAATTACGCATTGAAACTGGCGGAAGAGGCGCAGAAGAGCGAAGAATATGACAACGCTATTTCCGCAGTACAGAAGAAACTGGATGAGGCGGTTGTTTCCGGCAAAAAGATTTCCGAGGGCAGCACGGCGACTCAGGAAGAGATTGATGCGGCATGGAATGAATTAATCGACGCAATGCAGATGTTGCAGTTCAAATGCGGCAATTTGAGCGCCCTCGGCAGGTTGCTGGACGCTTGCACCGTTTTGAGAGAAGAAGTTTTCACAGCCGACAGCTGGGAAATTTTCGCAAAGGTCTACGCCGAAGCGCAGGCCATGTACGATGCGGAAGATTCCATCCAGGAAGAGATCGATGAGATGGTGGAAAAACTCGCGGATGCGATGAACGGCCTTGTCCGTGTGGCGGACGCAAGCGGGCTCCAGAAACTGGTCGATGAAGCGAACACCTATGATCCCGACGATTACATGCAGGATGCAGCTTGGAAAAATTTCCAGAGTATTCTGGGGAAGGCGGAAGTCCTATTGGAAAAAGGCGGCACGCAGAGCGGATATGATACCATGCAGACCCGCCTCGCATTGGCCATGACGGAAATCCGTATGATCCCGGACGCGGGCAAGTTGCAGGACCTGATCGATAAGACGGCGGATGTCACCGATAAGAATGTTGCAGCGGCAAGAGAAGCGGCTATCGGCGCGCTTACCGCGGATAAGCAGACGATGGGCGCGGCATATTATGCGCTGCAGGACGCCTATGACGCTTATGTGAAGAATATCTCGACGCCGGATACGGACAATTCGTCTAAATCCCATAGCAGCAAGGGCGGTTCATCCAAGAACTCCGGTTCCGCTTATGCAGGGGACGGATTTGCGACAGTAACAGCTCCGGCTGCTGCGGGCGCAGTAGTATCCTCTGTTTCTGTGATTTCCGATACCACGCTCCCGTTCACCCTCAAAAGAGGAAGCGCATACTGCTTCAAGATGACGGTGGTTGGCAGCACGACGGCTGTGCCGAGCTTCACGGTTGGCAATGGCGGCGTTCTTAAGACACAGTTTATCGCTAAGGTCGGAAACGACTATTACTTCCGCGTGTATGCAGTGGGCACCCCGGGCAGTAGTACCGGTGTTTATACCACGCTTCCGGGCCAACAGGCACAAAGGCACTGTGTGATTACAATTGGCTAACTGCTTTCACTGAAAGCCGCTACAAATGCGAATGACGTTGTGCGTCCTGTAAAACAGATTGGTTGACCAGGCTAAGCCAGGCCGCACGGCCGGCGCAGGGCTATTTGCGAGGAGAGAGTTGCACTTTCGCCGGATAGAAAAGCTCTGTTCCCGAAAGGTTGCTGAGCGCTTTCCACAGAGAAAACCACAGTTGTTTTTAGAAAAAACCTGCAAAGGTTTTGGGCAGCTGATGCCAAAATGTTTTATCAGGAACCAATTTTCGGTGCACTTGCGCTGAAAGCTGCCCATAGTAGAGGACTGTGTATCAGCAAATGACGCAATGCGCCTTATGAAAGCACTGCATGACGTCAATCGGCGCAATCGCAAAACGTGAGAAAATTTTAGTTGTTGCGGCAGGGGCCGTCCCGATTTTGGGGCGGCCCTTGTTGTTATGCAGCCAAAGAAAACATTTGCCTTTATGGTCGGGAAATGGTAGAATAGGTTTATCCGATTTTAGCGAAGCAATGTGAAAAAGTAACTCTGCAGATAGAAACGGGGGAATACAAAATGATCTCGGTGATCGACTACGGAGCTGGAAATATTCAAAGCGTAATCAAAGCGTTTCATCATATTGGGTGCGATGTTCAGGTGACGGCGGATAAAGAAGCGATCAAAGCCTCGGATGCGGCAATTCTGCCCGGTGTGGGTGCTTTTGGCGATTCCATGCACTGCCTGGAAAAGTCCGGATTGGTCCAGCCAGTGCTGGATTTTATTGAGAGTGGAAAACCATTTTTGGGCATTTGCCTGGGCCTTCAGCTTTTGTTCGAGGGAAGCGAGGAGTGCCCCGGCGTGCACGGCTTGGGTGTATTGGAAGGGAAAATTCACCGCATCCCGGGCGGACGAGGGCTGAAGGTTCCGCATATCGGTTGGAATTCCCTGGAGCTTCGCAGCCAGAGCGGCCTCTTTGCCGGTTTGGAGGAACACCCGTATGTCTACTTTGTGCATTCTTATTACCTGCATGCAGATAATCCGGGCGTGGTTTCCTCCACGACCGAGTATGGCGTGCGGATTGATGCGTCCATCCAGCGGGGAAACCTGTTTGCAACGCAGTTTCATCCGGAAAAGAGCGGACGAACCGGCCTGAAAATGTTGGAAAATTTTGTATCGCTGATCGACGCAAATTGAGGAGGAACGCGGTATGTATGCAAAG
>DBFXIC010000212.1:0-9406 GCA_048455095.1 Anaeromassilibacillus sp. | reverse complement strand
GGCTACAACCGACTTCGTTTTTAAATAGCTTCGAGAAATAAGAAAAGTTGGAGTAGCCGATTTGGATGGCAATCTCCCCAATGCTGCATGGGGTTTGGGCGAGCAGCCGCTTGGCCTCCTCGATGCGCTCTTGGACGATATAATCGTTCAGCGAGCAGCCAGTCTCCCTTTTAAAGAGGCGTCCCAGATAGTCGGGATTCAGAAATACCGCACTGGCCAGCGTCTCGCGCGTGAGATCGTCTCCAAGATGGGCACGGATGAATTTCTGTACCTTTTGTACCGCAGATTCCTCCGGCAGGGAGGGCTCAGCCTCTGGCAGCCGTTTCGCCGCCTCCTGATACAGGAAGCGAACGGCAGTGGGCAGTTTCTCCACCGCGCAGGGGTTGCCGCCGAACACATACAGCGGCGCATGGAGGTGCTGCATACACGCCTGCGCCAGCTTGCGGCAGGGCGCCTCCACCTCCGCAGCCCTGCCTCCGGGGAGCAGGAGCACAAAACAGTCGTCCGTCAGTGCGACCATAGGGATGCGTGATCGGCTTCCGAGAACCAGCTCTGCCGCCATGTTGCCGAGCGCATAGGTGAAGAGGTTCCGTCCCATTTGTTTGCTTCCTGGAAGCGTATGTAACAGGATAGGCAGATACGGTACCTCTGGGTGAAAATCGGCGGCGCGCAGGTGCGCGTCCCGTTCAATATAGCGGTAGTCGTTTTCCCCATACGCGCCGGTGAGCAGATCGTGCCAGAATCGTTCCTCCACCAGTCCTTTGTTGGCGTTCCAATGATTTTCAATTTGTCGCCGCTCTTCCTCCTGTCGGCGCTTTTGAATGGTTTTCACCGCTTTTTCCAGGGCGCGGCCCAGCTCCTCAAAGTCCACGGGCTTGAGCAGATAGTCGGATACGCCGTCCCGGATTGCCTGCGCGGCATAGGAAAAATCGGCGTGGCAGGTGAGCAGGATGCAGACGATCTGCGGGTAATCCGCCTGCATCCAGCGGACGAGGTCGAGCCCGCTCTCCTGGGGCATTTCGATGTCGCACAGCAGAATGTCTACAGGCTGTGCGGCCAGAACCTGCCGGGCCTGTCCGGCACTATGGGCGGTCAGGACTTCGTCGATCTGCCACTGCGCCCAGTCAAAGGTTTTTTGCAGGGCGCTGGCAGCGATCACCTCGTCATCCACGAGAAGCAGACGCATAGGGAATCCCTCCTTCCGATTGCATGGGGATGCGGATGGACACACAGGCGCCACCGGTTTCCGGGTTGGAGAACCGAAGCGCCGCGCGGCCGCCATAGATCAGCCGCAGTCTTTGGCGGATATTGTAGATGCCGATGTGCGTTTCCCGCTCCTCGTCAGGGAGGTCGGGATTGTTTAGCTCCGCGAGCGCTTCCGCTGGGAAGCCGGGGCCATTGTCACAGATCAACAGCTCCACAAGTTCCGGACCGGCCTTTTGGATGCGGATGGACAATGTAACCGCGTGCTCCTGCGAATAGGCGTGTTTGATGATGTTCTCAACAAAGGTGTGGATCAACAGTGTGGGCAAGTGCATGTCATAAAGCGCGGGGTCCACCTCCAGACAAGGGCGGATGTCTGTGTCATAGCGAAGTTCCTGGATCCGCAGGTAATTCTGCACATGCGCCAGCTCATCCCGAATGGTCACGGTTGCGTCTGGGCTTTTGAACATATAGCGGAAGTGTTTCATCAAGCAGGAGGTCATCTCCAGGATCAGGCGGTAATCTTTGACCAGAGCCAGGCTGTAGATCACATTCAGGGAGTTCAGGAAAAAGTGCGGCTTAATCTGTAGATTGAGGTATTGCAGCTGTGCGCGGCTGCGCTTCAACTGCTCCTCGTAGACATCGATTTTTAATGCATGGATTTCCCGCGTCATCTCGTTGAACGCGTCCGTCACTGCGGCCAGCTCGGCCGTCTCGGGATGGTCGGGGAGCACCACGTCAAAATTGCCGCCCTGCACTGCGCGCATACCATCTGCCACGCGGTGTAACGGGGTGAGAATTTTTTTCCAAAGCAGAACCAGTACGATAGGGATGCCCGCAAGCGAAAAAGCAGCGAGCAGAATCAACAGCACGGTGGAGAAATCCAGGCCGCTCAGCAATGCCCGATAGGAGACAAGGAAAAGCAGCCGGAATGTGCCGGTAGAGGATGGCACGTCCACCGTCAGATACGGGCTTTTAGAGAGCATACGCGGCTGCACCGTGAGCGCCTCGGAAATAGCGATCCCCTTTTCCCACAGAAGATCCCGGCCGGTGAGCGGCTGGTTGTCGGCGGAAGCGAGCAGCATCAGGCTGTCCGGATCCTCCTGTAGTTTTTCCAGCGGAATCATCAGGTTGTCCGCTCCAACCCAGGAACCGATAAATGCGCCGTTGAGTTCCATAATGCGCAGCAAATAATAGCGGCCGCCCAGCTCCTGAGGAAACCATCCGCCCTCGAGCTGTTCCGTAGATAGGCGGCCGCGCGCGAGCTGCTCTTCCACAAAAGCGCGGATATCACTGCGCGCCCGGATGTCCTCGTGCTTCAGGCTGGCGGGAATGTAATCCCTTGTGGTGCGCAGGTAGAAGAACAGCCCGTCCGTGTTCTGATAGGAATTGAGATATTTATACAACGTGTTCTGGACTGAAACCTGTGCATTATATCGCGCCAGGCTGTCGCGCGGCGCGTTCAGCTTAGCGTATACGCCGGTATCGAGCAGGAAGGAGGTGAGGAAGGAAGAGGTGGTTTCCAAATCGCGGTCCACAGCTTTCATGCGCAGTTGCAGGGTATTTCGGTTTGACTGGATTGCCTGCTCCTGCACCACCCGGACAGCGTGGAAGCTGCTGAACAGAGCAATGAACGTAATCGGCGCAAGACAGAGTAGGAATACGGCAATGATCTGTCCCCGCATAGTGCGGGGAGGCCTGTTGCGGACACGCATGAATCTCACTCCTTTTCCACAGAAAATGCTTTGCTTTTTTATCTATTTTAGACTATCATGATAAAAAAGTCAAAATAAAGGTGCAATTTGTATTTATTCAAAAAATATAGTAGTCCAATATACAGAAGTCGGAATAACAACAATGAAAGTCGGAATAGAAGCAGAAAATAAAAGGGAAAAGCAGTATGATGATTTTGGAAGCTTTTCCTAAACCGGATGGGAGAGGTTTGCATGAGACGAACCATTTTAGCAGCATTGCTCGCGCTTCTACTGCTGTGCACAGGCTGTAAAACCGGAGATATGGAACAGGGGCTGGAATCCTCCGCTGCACCGGACGTGCCGGTGATCCGCGTCATGTGCGCGACGCAGACGCCGCAGGAGGATTTTGCGCTTGTCAGCGCGGAGGCGGAAAAGCTAGGGCTTCAGAAGATCGGCGTGCGCATTCAGCTGGAGGACAATCCGGCGTCCGGCGCGGGGTTCTATCTGCGGGAAAATGAACGCACGGATCTGATCTACTGCAGCTTTTCCGGGTATCAGCAGTATGCGGACAAGGGATATCTGGCGCCGCTGGACGACCTGCTGGAGGAGTACGGCGAAGGCATCCGGACTGTCCTGGGAGAGGAAAAGTTGGAGCTTGCCCGGCGGAAGGGCGAACTTTACGGTGTTCCCAAAGCGATGGGTGACATCGAATGTGAGGGGGTCATGCTGGCAGCGAAATATCTGGACAAATACCAAATTGATCTTTCAGAGGTCAGGCACTTTGAAGATTTGGAACCAATCCTGGATGTGATCCACAGACGGGAACCGGACGTGATCCCCTATGTGGCGAATATCCCGGGGACACCGGTGGATGTCCGCTGTGTGATCGGGGATGTGTTGGCCGGGGGATTGGCTATGGTGTACTACGGGGACGATTCCCTGCGCGCGGTCAACCTGTATGAAACGCCGGAGTACGAAGCGCGGGTGCGGCTGCTGCGAAAGTGGTATCAAAAGGGCTATTTGCAGCGGGACGCTATCACCAACATTGAGATCGGCGTGGACCAGGTGAGCGAAGGCAACGCCTTCTGCACGCAGTTCGTCATCCGACCGGACGAGGTGGAGTATGCCAAGGGAATTTACGGAGATACAGCCGCATTCCTGGCGCTGGAGAACCGGCCACATCTCAACACGGAGAGCGACTGCAAATACCTGTGGTGCGTCAATGCACGGTGCGAAGAGCCGGAGGCGGCCATGAAGGTGCTAAACTTGCTGTATACGGACAGCGATTTTACAAACCTTCTGTGTTACGGTGTGGAGGGGACGCACTATGTTCCCACTGGGGATGGCCATTTTACTTATCCGGAGGGCGTGGACCGGGGAAACGTGGGGTATGCTTCCACCATCAAATGGATGTATAATGGCTCGCTGCAAACGCCTTGGGAGGGAACGCCGCTCGATATCCGCGAGCAGATGAAGGCGTTCAATGCCTCCGCAGTTGTATCGCCTGCCTACGGCTTTCAATTCGATGAGAGCCGCGTAAAGGATGTGGATTTGCAGGAGATTCAGGATGTGATCGGCCAATACCGGCGTGGACTGGGCTGCGGCGTGTTCGATGTGAACGAGACATTGCCCGTGTTTCGTGAAAAACTTAGGGCCGCCGGGGCAGAAGAACTGGTGGCCGAAACACAACGCCAGCTTGACCAATGGAAAGCAGAGAAGATCCGAAATGAAAGATGACACGCTTACACATGGGACGAAAAACCATGGCATTTTTGAAAAGGAAAGAACGGGACACAGAACCGAGTGGAAAAGGAGAGACAACAAGTGAAAACATTTTGGAAAAGAAGCGTCGCCATGATGCTCGCATGCCTGATGGCGGCCGGATCAGCAGCCACTGGCGCGACCGCCGCGGAAACGGCGAAGGCGGCGGGAGAAAACGCCGAGCATGCCGCTTTGGCAAAGCAGATGGAACTGGAGAGCATTGTGCTGGCACAAAACAACAACCAGGTGCTCCCTCTTAACCCCAATAAAGAAGTCGCGGTATTCGGCAACGGGCAGATCAAGCCCTCTACGGGTGGTTCCGGTTCCGGCGCGGCGAACGGTGCTTACACCAGCAATTTTTTGGACGGCATTGATAAGCTGGGCATCAAGGTCTATCCGGAGCTGCGGGAATATTACGAGGAGCGTGTGGGCAGTTCGGTGAAACACGGCTGGGATACCGCGGCGGAAGCACCCGACGAATGGGGCACGCCGGTATATTCCGGTACGGGCTTCAGTATGACGGCGGGTGTGGCGACGCCGGAGGTCAAGCTGGACAATGGCAAAGTGTGTGACGACGGCATCGTGGCCCGTGCGGCGGAGGCCTGTGATACGGCGGTCGTATTCCTCACCCGTTCGACCGGTTCTGAGGAGATGGATCGCATTAAGCAGCCGGGCGACTGGTATCTGAATCATTCGGAAAAGGTCCTGTTGGAGCAGGTCAGCGATAAATTCGAACATATCGTGGTCATCATGAGCCTGACGGGCAATATCGATATGTCTTGGGTCAAGGAATACAATGTGGACGCGGTGATGATTTCCTATTCGGCCGGTTCGCAGAACGGTTACGCGATGGCGGAATTGGTTTACGGGATTGCGAACCCGAGCGCCAAACTGCCGGACACTATCACAGAGACGTATGAGGAACATCCCTTTACCGAAAACTTCGGCTATGTGTCCTATGCGGACAAGGGGATGGACTTCTCGAAAAACAATTCCGCTTTTGGCCAGCAGGACCCTGTTGCCATGTACAGCGAGGATGTGTTTGAAGGGTTCCGCTATTTCGATACCTTTGGGAAAGACGTGCTGTATCCCTTTGGAAGCGGCCTTTCTTATTCGGAGTTCAATTTCCGCAACATGAGCGTCTCCGCGGATGCGGACGACAAGGAGCTCACGGTCAATGTGACCGTGGAGAACGTGACCGAGAACGCAGATACTGTCGCGGGCAAGGAGGTTGCGGAGGTCTACGTCAGCGCACCGGAGGGCGACCTGGAACAGCCGTACCAAAAGCTGGTGGATTTTGAAAAGACAGAACTGCTGGAAAGCGGCGCATCCCAGGAGATCACCTTTGAAATCCCGTTTGCAGATTTTGCCTCCTACGACGAGGAACAGGCGGCCTATGTGCTGGAACCTGGCGATTATTATATCCGTGTAGGCAGTTCCTCCCGCGATACCCACGTGGCGGGCTGCTTCCGCGTGGAAGATGAAATCCTAGTGGAGCAGCTCTCCAACGAACTGGAGATTTCAGAGAACAGTAAAGAGGTTTACGGGGCGGAAAGACTGACCACGAAAAATGCCGACCCGATTACCTATGAGGGTGAAGCGGAAGAGTTGGCGAACGCCAAGGAGCAGGCCGTCGCGGTGGATGCATCCAACGTGGACGCGCAGACAGAAGCCCCCACGGTAGAGGAAACCGTGGTCGAGCCCCTGCCGGAAGATTCGCCGGTCTACAAGTTCGACGCTGTTGTTGAAGGGGAGATCACCCTGCCGCAGTTTGTTTCTCAGCTGACACAGGACGAGCTGGTGGCGCTCTGCTCCGGCGGCGCAACGGCGGGCGTGGAGCTCTACTATTCAGACGACGCGGGCATTCGCATCGACAACGTTGGGACCAAGATCAACCAGGCGACCAGCGGCGCGGGCCAGTCCCGCACCATCGAGCGCTTTGAAATTCCGTCCATCATCTATGCGGACGGCTCCGCGGGCATTTCTTACAATGCAAACGAGGAGCTCGGCGTGGAGAAAAATATCGGCTGGCCGCGTGCAACGTCCGTGGCCTGCATCTGGAATAAGGATCTGCTGCGTGAATTCGGCGAGACGGTCGGCAAGGAGATGTTCGATATCAACGTGGACGTCTGGCTGGCGCCCAGCATCAACCTGCAGCGCAATCCGCTCAACGGGCGTAACAACGAGTACTATTCGGAGGACCCAATCCTCAGCGGAAAGGTTGCTTCCATTGTCGCGCAGGGCGTCAATGAGAGTGGCGTCACGGTCTGTCTGAAGCACTTTGCAGGCAACGACAACGAGTGGTACCGCCGCGGTCTGCAGAACGAGACCACCCTGGAAAAGGGCACCAGCCTCGACGCGATGAATGTCATCAGCTCGGAGCGCGCCCTTCGCGAGATCACCCTGAAGCCCTTTGAAATGGCGGTTAAGACCGGTGCGGTCAAGAATGTAATGTCCGCGTTCAACAAGCTCAACGGCCAGTACTGTGCGGCCAGCCAGGAACTCCTGATCAATATTCTGCGCGGCGAATGGGGCTTTGACGGCTTTGTCGTGACGGACTGGGGCGATCTGGACACGATTGCGGACCCGGACCTCGAGATGGCCGGCGGCAACGACGTCATCATGTCCGGCAAGCACGTGATGTACCGCATCCCGGATAAGATTGTGGACGGCCTGGGCGATACGGTCTCTATTGAGGACCTGCAGCGCAACGCCTACCATTTCCTGCGCACCATTGAGCAGATGGCGCTTGCAACCACAGAGGGCAAGCACCGCGACCCCGGTGAGCTGGAAATCCGCACGACGCAGCTTCCGATCGCCAAGATCAACCGCGAATACGCGCTGGTCAAGGTAAACCCGCTGATCGCGGCGGGTGGAGATGGAACCTCCTACACGTATTCCATCGACCCGGACAGCAAGGATCAGCTTCCCCAGGGCATGCGCTTGCTGCCGGACGGCACGATCGCCGGTATGCCGGAGGAAGGCCAGCAGGGAACGTATGAAATCACTTTCCAGGTGAAGGACAACAACGGCAGCACCGCCAGCAAGGCCCTTTCCATGACGGTGGAGGGCGAGTTGGAAGTCGGCCCGGCGCAGCTTCCGATTGCGCGTATGGACGCCGACTATTCCGTGCAGCTCACTGCGACGGACGCAGAGGGCAACCTCGTCTCCAACGCGACGTTTACCACGGATGATGCGCTTCCGAAGGGCATCACGCTCTCCGAGGACGGCGTGCTGAGCGGCGCCTCCCAGGAGACGGAGCCGAAACAGTTTGACATCGACGTGCAGGTTGCCACGCCGGACGGAAAGAATGGGATGGGACACTACACCATGCATGCGATCGTAAAGTCCGTAGAGGTCACCTCCGAAGAGCTGGACCATGCGGAACTGAACACCTCCTATACCTACACGCTGCAGGCCGAGGGCGGACTGGCCCCCTATACCTGGAAGGTCAAAGATTTGCCCTCCGGATTTGCTCTGACAAACGGACAGATCCGCAGCGGCAACCTGATGTTCGGCCTCTGGTTTATCCCGGGCACTGTTCCGGAATCCGCGCAGGGCAGTTACGACGTCACCTTGATCGCGACGGATGCCTTGGGCGAGAGCAGTACCAAAATGGTCCGCTTTGTGGTCGGCAATCCCGACGAGCAGACCTTCCAGATCGTCACTGGCGAGCTGGAGATGGGCACCGCCAACGAAACCTATCCCACCGTGCAGTTCAAGACTGCAAACGCGCAGGGCGAGGTCCGCTTCTCCCTGGATGAGACGAGCGACCCGCTGCCGAACGGTTTGGAATTGAGCGAGGACGGCAAACTGGAAGGCACGTTGGCCTCCGACGCCTCCGGCGTTTACGAACTGGTCATTCGTGCGGACGACGGTGTTTCCTCTGTAACAAAGGTATACCAGCTCTTTATCAAGGGCCGCCTGAATGCGGACCCGCAGGCGTTCAGCGTGTTCCAGGCAAAGGTCGGGGAGGAATTCTCCCAGACAATCACCGCGAAGGACGGTCCGTTCAGCGTAGATTATACCTATGAGCTCGCGAAGGACAGCGACCCGCTGCCCGAGGGCTTAAACTTGACGGTCGAGAACTTCGTGGCGACCATCAGCGGCACGCCTGCGGATGGAACCGCCGGCACCTATGAGCTCCGTATCGTGATGGATACCCAGACCTTTGCAGGCAACCCGGTTACCAGCGTGGTACCATATACTTTGATTGTAAAGGATGAATCCTCTACAGAAGTAGACCGCACCCATTTGGAAAATGTCTTAAAAAAGGCTGCTGGATACAGCGAATCCAATTATACACAGGCAAGCTGGAATGCGCTGAAAGTAGCTATTCAGCAGGCAAATTCTCTGCCGAAAGACGCGACCCAAGAACAGGTAGATGCGGCGACAAAGGCGATTGAGAAAGCCATCGCGGGTCTGCAGAGAAGAAAGAGCAGCTCGAAAAAGAGCACCAGCAGCTCCGTTCCCAGCGGCAATTTTTACGGTTCGGAAGGAATCGCAGTGGTCGGCGCAGCGCAGGCTGTACAGACGCAGGCGAAGGTCATCTCGGATACGACCGTGGACTTTACCATGAAGAGCGGAAGCGCCTACTGTTTCAAGATGACCGTGGTCAACGGCAGTGCGATCCCGAGTTTCACTGTGGGCAACAACGACGTTCTTAAGACGCAGTTTGTAACGCAGATCGGCAACGATTACTATTACAGAGTTTATGCGGTTGGAACTCCGGGCCAGAGCACGGGCGT
>DBFXIC010000211.1:0-2813 GCA_048455095.1 Anaeromassilibacillus sp. | reverse complement strand
CCTCGACCGCGTGCGGCACAGAAAGGATGGCACATCATGCTCAAGGGCATTTCTCCCCTCATCAACCCCGAACTGTTGCAGATTCTATCCGAGATGGGCCACGGCGATGAAATCGTCATTGGCGACGGCAACTTTCCCGCGCGCTCCATGGGGCAGCGCTGCGTGCGGTGCGACGGCCATGGCGTGCCGCAGCTGCTGGATGCGATTTTGCCGCTGTTTCCGCTGGACGATTTCGTGGCCGAGCCGGTGACGCTGATGGAGGTGGTGCCCGGCAGCGTCCCGGATGGTGAGCCGCCCATCTGGCAAACCTTCCGCGAGATCATCGCAAGACACGAGCCGACGGCAAAAATCGGCTTTTGCGAGCGCTTCGCCTTCTATGAGCGCAGCCGCAGGGCCTTCGCCACCATCCAGACGGGCGAGGGCGCGCTGTATGCCTGCGTCATTCTCAAAAAAGGCGTTATCCGTCAGTGAATTCTGCAAAGAACATCAAACCGGGGTTCCTGTTTTGAGTGAACAGGAACCCCGGTTCAGATTGCCCAAAAAGTCCGTCTGCGGCGGCCTTTTCCGCCGGAAGCTTAAGAAATGGTTTCGCCCGGGAGCGCAAGCTCCCCGCCCGGTGCCGGAGGGAAGCGCCGGCCCGATGGTTCTTTCGTCCATGGATTTCTGCATCCCTTTCATTGGTTCGCTTGTCCATCTTTTGGGATGCAATTCAATGCTTTTTTTCCGCGAACTGCTCTTCCTGCTTTTTAGCAGTAGAACACACCGGACATTGTCAGGCTTCCTTGCGCCCGGCTTCTTCTGAACCATCATGCTGCCAAGCATTTCATCATCCGTTTTCTGCCGTCAGCACTTTTATGACCGCCTTGCGGCAAGGTGCAGGCTCCCCCGCAGGATTGCCGGGAGAATGGGGTTCCAACGGAAGAAAGATTGCAAACTGGCCTTCTGTCAGGGTAAAGTCGAACCCAACGACGTTTTTGCAAGGTATCAGATCCCCTTGAATTTCGCCGAAAGTCACTTCGCCGCCCCAGCCAAAGCGTTCGCATCCAGCAAGCACAATCTGTACGTCCGCGTATTTCCGATGCGCTTCCCAGAACCAATCGGGCCGGTCATAGACAGTTTCAAATACATTGATGAATACGTTGTCTCCATCCACCTCTGTCCGTCCAAGCGGCAGTTTCGTCAGGTCAGTCGCTTCAACAAATGCTACGGCAGTTTCAAAGTGCTTTCCAAGATGAGCATAGCGGGCGAAGTTAGCCAGCTTATCGACGATCACAGGCATTCCTCCTCTGCAATTTCGTTACGCGCAGTATTTTCGGATTGCTTCGCTGATTGTCCGCGCGCATTTCTCAATCTGCGGAAGATCGCTCCCAATCACACCGGGCAGCGGCGCCCTAACGCCGCCAAGGCACAGCCCTTCGCGCAGTTCCAACACTTTCTTCATCACGGCGTAAAGATTGCCGTGGCAGGCGCACAATGCATGGATAATCCCGTTGATATCATACTGCACCTTGCAGGCATCCTCCAGCATTCCCGCGCGAATCAGCTCATCCATTTTCACAAACAGCTCCGGCATCACGGCATAGGTGCCCCCAATACCGCCCTGCGCGCCGATAGCGCGTCCGGAGACAAACTGCTCGTCCGGGCCGTTGAACACCACGCCTGTATCGCCCAGTTCCGCTTTGAACATCTGAATATCCTGCGTGGGCATAGAGGAATTCTTCACGCCAATAACGCGGGGATTTTTGCGCATTTCCCTGAGCAATTCCACGCTGAGAGCCACACCGGCCAACTGTGGAATGTTGTAAATGATGAAATCCGTATGGGGCGCGGCAGCCGAAATTGCATTCCAATAGGCTGCAATGGCATGGTCCGGCAGATGGAAATAGATGGGAGGAATGCTGGCGATGGCGTCTACGCCCAGGCTTTCCGCATGCGAGGCCAGTTGGCAGCTCTCATGGGTGTTGTTGCAGGCAACGTGGGCAATGATGGTGCATTCGCCCTTCACTTCCGCCATGACCGCTTCCAGCATGGTCATGCGCTCTTCTTTTTCCAGATAAATGCATTCTCCGGAGGAACCCCCCACATACAGTCCTTTGACGCCCTTGTTCACCAGATAACGCGCCAGTTGACGCGTGCGTTGCACGCTGACCGCGCCGTCGTCTTCGTAGCAGGCGTAAAACGCAGGGATGACGCCATGGTATTTTTCAAGTGACATTTGATCCTCCTGATTTAGCGAATCACTTCCGCAATGAAAACCTTGCGATTTTCCCTGAGGGAGAGCGTAGCGGCATCAGCAGTGGCAATCGCAGCGCGGGCAGCCTTGCCGTTGAGCAGCGGGATGAATTCCTCACTGGGCTTCTCGCCATGCATGATGCGGTTGAGGTACTTCATCTCTTTTTTCATAATGCCATGCAGCCATAGTGGCGGCTTCTTGCCGGGATGGCCGTACTGGATCGCCCCATCCATTTCTGTAGAATGATAGATCTGTCGGCGCTGTTCATCCTCATCCTCATTTTCATGCACCAGATACTGTTCTTCCGTGCCGTCTGCCAGCTTGACCGTCATGCCGACATTGCACATATCAATGCGGATAGCCCCCTCTGTTCCTTGTACCAGCACATAGTGCTCAGGCCAATGGAAAGCGGAGCCGTATTCAGCCACAGCATAGGTATTGTTGCCGAATTCCAGCAGCAGGAAGAGCATGTCATCCTCATCGCCGAACTGCTCTCCGGTATGCGCTACGTTGCCGCCGGTCATAGTGACAGTCGTTGCAGGGCCCATCAGAAACTGGATGCAGTCCAGTTCGTGAATGT
>DBFXIC010000210.1:0-2562 GCA_048455095.1 Anaeromassilibacillus sp. | reverse complement strand
GGACAGGCGAGGGATTTTGTACCCGATCAAGGCAAATTTTTGCAGGCGGGCTGTCGCCCGGCAAGAAAATTTAACGTGGAGCGGGGGCAAAAGGCCCGCCTGGACGGCGTTTTGCGGCTGTGAATACAGGTTCTTAATATGTGATCCTCCTAACCGTACAGGCCCGGGCTGTTTTCAGCCCGGGCCTGTGCGTCTGACCGCGCCTGCCTTTTTCACCGCCGCGACTCCCCTGCCCCCAACAACGGGATGTGCTACAACGCAAGCATACAAAACATGCCTGTATGGAAACGGTTGCAAACGATGAGAAAGCGCGGTATACTTATCGCAGTGTGCACTGTAGTGTTGGAGTGGATTGCATATGCCTGCCATCTGAAAAAGATGTGCCGCATTACAATGCGATACGGCCGGCATCACGAAATTGACAATCGGCACAGTTAATGGAAGGGAGGTGCGCACATTGGCAGAGAAAGCAGGCATTCAGGCAAAGCCCATTTTAAAGTGGGCAGGCGGTAAAACACAGATGTTAAATGATCTGCTGCCCAAGGTGCCGGACTCTTACGGGCGATATATAGAGCCGTTTTTCGGCGGCGGCGCAATGTTCTTCGCGCTGCATCCGGAAAACGCAATCATCGCAGACAGCAATCCGGAGCTTATCAATCTGTACCGTCAGGTCGCCGGGCATGTAGACGATGTGATTGCTTATCTTGAGAAATATGAAAACACACCGGAGCGATTCTATTCTGTCCGCGGACAGGAATGGCTGGCCCTGCCTGAGGCCGAAGCAGCAGCGCGAACGATTTTCCTTAACAGAACTTGCTTCAACGGCTTGTACCGGGTCAATAGGAAGGGACAATTCAACGTGCCTTATGGGAAATACAAAAACCCGAAAATTTGTGACCGGGAAGGCTTGTATGCCGCAGCTGAAGCCTTGAAAGCTGCCGAAATCGTATGCAGCGATTATTTGCCTGTGCTGGAGCACTATGCACGGCCTGGTGATTTTGTATTCCTCGATCCTCCATATCTGCCCATCTCCGAATATGCTGATTTCAAACGGTACACCAAAGAACAGTTTTATGAGGAGGATCATGTTGAGCTGGCCAAAATGGTTATCCATTTACATGAGCGCGGCTGCCATGTGCTTCTGACAAATTCAAACCATCCGCTGGTCCACGAGCTGTATGCTCCATTCACAATCGATGTGATCCAAACAAAGCGTCATATTTCGTGCAACGGCAACACCCGCAAAGGCGAAGATGTGATCGTAACAATCCCGCCGAAGCAAGCCTCGCGGCTCAGGCCGCTTTCCGAACCGCTTCCCGCCCAGGTTGCCTGCTATCCGCCCACGCGCTTCATGGGTTCGAAAAGCAAGCTTCTGTCTGAAATCTGGGCCGTTGCGTCTCAGTTTAAATTTGATACGGTCATTGACCTGTTTGCTGGTTCCGGCATTGTTGGATATATGTTCAAGGCACAGGGTAAATCTGTGGTCAGCAACGACTATATGGCCATGTCCTCTACCTTTGCCAAGGCGATGATTGAAAACAATACGGTTACTCTGCCAATCGAAGAAGCGAAAAGCCTGTTGATACAGCATAAGCCGTCCGATCATTTTGTTGCGGCGACATTTCAGGGCTTGTATTATACAGACGAAGAAAATGAGCTGATCGATATTCTGAGAAGCAATATCGCCGATATCAAGGAACCATACAAGCATGCAATCGCCATGACCGCCCTTATCCGGGCCTGTACAAAAAAACGGCCTCGGGGAATATTTACATACACTGGAGAGCGGTATAACGATGGCCGAAAGGATCTGAAAAAATCACTTTCGAAGCAATTTTTAGAAGCCGTGGAAGCTGTAAACAAGGCGGTATTTGACAATGGAAAGCAGAATCGTTCCCGGCATGGGGACGCCATGGATTTACGTGTTGAGCACGCCGGTCTGGTCTATATCGATCCTCCGTATTATTCGCCTCTGTCGGATAACGAATATGTACGCAGGTATCACTTTGTTGAAGGTCTGGCAAGGGATTGGAAGGATGTCGAAATTCAACAGCACACGCAAACCAAGAAATTCAAATCTTATCCGACGCCATTCTCCACCAGAAACGGCGTGGCGGATGCGTTCGACCGCCTGTTCAAAAAATTTGCAAACAGCATCCTGATCGTCTCCTATTCTTCCAACAGCCTGCCCACCCAGGATGAAATGGTTGCAATCATGGCCAGGTACAAGCAGCATGTCGAGGTGATTCCCATAGACTATAAATACTCGTTTGGCAATCAAGGCTCTGCAAAAACGCACAGGAATTCCGTACAGGAATACTTATTCGTTGGATATTGACAGGGGGAGCCGTATGAATGCAAAAATCGATATATGGCTTGTAGGCAATACCGGTTTGCGCAACCCCAATCGAATTCAGGAGGGCCTTGCAGTTTTTGCTAATTCTTCTTATGTCGGAAAGCTCCATGGCCGCGATCATGAAATCGGATTTATGAAACTGCTTAACGAAAAGGGGATTATACAAAATGAAAGCGGAAAAGACGAGTCTGGCAGCCATGCCAGAA
>DBFXIC010000209.1:0-3880 GCA_048455095.1 Anaeromassilibacillus sp. | reverse complement strand
CTGCAACAGTTCGTTGATGGAGTTGCCGAGGCTGTCCATGGACCCCACTGCGTCGCTGGCATTGCCCAACATATCGCTCAGTTTTTTGCGCACCTGTTCCAATTTTGCAATATTCTCGTCGAGCCTGTCGCGATATTTTTTGAGCGATGCGATGACCGTATCCGAAACACCCTGTTGTGTAAGCTCGTCGATCGTTTTGTCCAATTGATCGCGCGCTTGCTGCAAACTGGTTTGTAATTTTCCGAGCGGATCGTCCAAACGCTTGATCGCCGCCTTAAGATCGTCCAAGTCGCCCTCAAAGGGAGAAAGGGAATCGCTCAGGTCGCTGATGGAATCCTGCAAGCTGGAAAGATGTTTGCTGCTGATGTTTGTGCCGTTTAATGCGTCCTCTAAGTCCTCCATACTGTCCTGCAGATTGGAAAGGGATTTATAGACGTCGTTTAAATCGGATTGCAGGACGTTTGTGGTCTTGACCATGGAATTGACGTCTGCGTTGACGTCGTTTACCAACTGCTCTCCATTTTGGAGATGCGGCACCAGCGCCGAAATTTTCTGTGAAAGCGCGTCTAAGTCGCGGAGAGAGGCGTCGGCGCCATCATAGATGCCACCCTTTGCAGAGTTGACCGATTCACGCGCCTCTTGCAGGGCCTGCAGGCCTTCCTGCGTCATTTTTAGACTATCGGACATATCGTCCAATACGCCCAGAATGCTGTCCAGGCTGCTGTAGATCGAGTCAGCCGAATTGCCGATGGTATCCTTGGCCTCTTTCAGGTCTTTGATATCCTTCATCTGTTCCAGCGTGCCGGGGATCATCAGCATCACGATGCCGGGTGTTTCGAAGCTATCCGTACCGATACGGATAGTAAAGGTGGTATGCTCACCGGGCAGCGCGGCAAAGATGATCGCTTTATAGGTGCCGATGGATTGTGTTTGTGAACCTGGAGCCTCGATGCTGAGCACGTCTTCGACATTGACCATTGTGGCGGCCTGCAGCAACATGTTGTTGCGGTAATAGGGTTCGGCGCTCCCATCCGGGATGCATTCAATATTAATTTCGACAAGACCGGATGCTCCAGCCAGCTTTTGGGCTTCGATTGGCGCGCCGTTGAGCTTATAGGTGACTTTAAAGGTCCACGGCAGGATGACGCTGTTCTGCGTCGGCGTACATTCATAAAAGAAATGCTCCTTTACATCTGGAGATAGCTTCCAGACGACGCCGTCGTCCGTCAGTTGAGGTTCGTCGTATCCGGACATATTGTTTACTTTAGTGTAGGAACCAAAATCTTTAAACTCACGGTTTCCATTGAGGCTGCAGCCCTTGACAATGCTCGTGCCGGTAATCGCTCCATAGTAGTCCATGTTGACATAGACCGCTTCGTCCGTTGTGACTGGGGTTCCGACCGCGTGTGCCGGCGTCGCGGCGATAGGAAGCAGCATAGCAAAGGCCAAAGCCAGTGAAAGGAACCGTTTATTCTTCATCATCATGGGAATCCTCCTTCCGATTTTTACTGTTTTTCTCTTGAGCGGCTTGCAGCTTTTTCTGTTGGCGTTTTTCCAGCCATGCCTTGCGCTTACGGAAACGCATGGCCTTGCGAACCGCGCGGCGGCGCATCCTACGTCTGGATTCCAACGTAAGCTGTACTTTGCGCATCTTTGCTGCGCGCAATTTTTCATTTTGTGCACGGCGGCGCATCTGATCGAAGATGAGTTTATCGCTGACCGTCAACAGAACCGGCAGCAGGAAGAGGACCAGCAGCAGGCTTAAAAATGCGCCGCGTCCAACCAAATGCCCCATATCCGCAATGGCGGATACAGTGGAAATAAAGTAAAGGCCGTATCCTACAATGGTCAAAATAGAGCCGGAGGTCAGAATGGAGAGCGCGCTTTGCGAAATGGCCTGGATGGCCGCCTCCTTTTTGGAAAGGTTTGTGCGCGCATCCAAATAGTTGTTGGTCATTAAGATGGAGTAATCCACCGTCGCGCCCAACTGCAGGCAGCTGACAATGATATAGCCCATGTAGATCATCGTATTACCGGTCAGATAGGGGAGCGCCATGTTGAAGAAGATTGCGACCTCGATGGGAATCATCACAACGAGCGGAATAATCGCGGAATGGAATGTCAGCATAATGACGATGGCCACGCCCAGCAGGGAAAGCACGTTGACGAATTCGTAGTCCTTGGTGATGATAGATTGGATATCCTGCGTGGAGGGCGTCATGCCCACCAGGTGCGAATCCTCCGGATAATACGACTGGACGATGCTACGGATTTCGTCCGTGCATTGGTATGCGTATGCGCTTTCGTCCTTTGTTTTCAAATAGATCAGCATGCGGCTGTAGTCCTTTGTATGTAGCTGGCTGGTTAGGGATTCGGGGAGAAATTTTTCCGGGATGCCCTCCGGCAGCGTGCCTGCCAGGGAGGTGACGGACTTCACGTAGTCCAAATCTTTCAGCTCCTCGGTCAAAGCGCGTTCCGTGACATTGTTGGTGTTTGGAATCAGCGCAAGTACCAAGTTGCTACGTCCGAACCGGTTGTTGATCTCCTGTTCGTCCTCATATACCTTTGTGCCCGGGCTGGACCCCAAAGCACCGTTGCCATAGCGGAACTGGTTCATATTCTGTGCGGTAAAGGCCGGGACAACCAAAAGAGCAATGAGAATCAACACCCCATAGCGGACTTTAAAAACCACTTTCCCCAATCCCTCAAAAGAGGGCATGAATGGCCGGTGCGCCGTTTTCTCGATTTTATCACCCCAGCGCAGCAACAGGGCAGGCATCAGCAGTAAAACAGTCAACAGGCTGATGACGATTCCCTTTGCAAGGACCAGGCCCATATCAAAGCCGATCTTAAAGCGCATCAGCATTAGCACAAGGAATCCGACAATGGTCGTTGCGCCGCTGGATAGAATGGAGGTTACAGAGCTGCGCACCGCGTTTGCCACAGCTTGCACCGGCTCCACACCGGCGTGGCGCTCCCTGGTGAAGGAGTGCAACAGGAATACGGAGTAGTCCATTGCAATGGCGAGCTGTAGGATGGCCGCGGTGCTGAAGGTCAGGAAGGAAATCTCCCCAAGGAAAATATTGGTGCCCATGTTGATGATGATGGCCACGCCCATGATGAACAGGAAAAGGAAGGGTTCAAACCAGGAGGTGGTGGTCAGACAAAGAATGACCGCGATCATAACAACACCCATGGCCATGGCGATCGCAATTTCGCGGGTCAACGTTTCATCCAAAGATTTGTTCTGTACGGCGGAGCCCATCAGGTATCCCTTGTCGCCCGTGAGCGCTTCAATTTGGTTGATGGCGTCGTGCGTTTTTTGGTCCGAATCCCCTTCGTCAAAGATAATATCCATGACGGCGTAACCGTCCTTGTAGTAATCTTCGATGTTGTCGTAGTTGATAAAGAGGTTGGACTGGTACACGTCCGTCGCGGTGTCCGCCCACGTGACCATATTGACGCCGTCGATGTCCGCAATGCGCTCCTTGTACATCTTTGCCTCGTAAAGAGACACCTCGCCAACCATCACACGCGCCGTGCCGGGATAACCGAATTCATCCTCCATGATGTTGAGTCCGGCCTTAGAAGGCGCGTCATCCGGTAAATATTTGCTTAGGTCATAATTGACCTTGACAAAACAAAAGGCGATGGCGCTGAGCACAACGGCAATGGCAAAAACTTTCTCGATCCAATTGCGCTTGTTGATGATGAAGTCGATTAAGTCGTGGGAAGCGTGTTTTTTCTTATCCAATTTTGATCGCCTCCAATGAATTTTACAATGATTTGACCACGCATCTTTGAAAATCAAGAATCTTTCTTACCCGCCAACAGCGGGCAATGCACATGATACTGGATAAAAACAGGAAATGTATATAAT
>DBFXIC010000208.1:0-3598 GCA_048455095.1 Anaeromassilibacillus sp. | reverse complement strand
CTGCAACCAGTTTCATGAACAGGACCCCGAGAGCAACGATAAAATTGCAGAATTTTGCCGCTCCAATTACGGTGTTACATTTCCCATCCTGGCAAAAACCAACGTTAAGGGACCCCAGACAGAACCCCTGTTCCGCTATTTGACAAACGCGCGCGGATTCGGCGGGTTTGAGCCTGATCATCCCCTATCCGAAAAGCTCGAGGAAATCCTCTCCGCCGAAGATTCAGGTTATGCCGAAAAACCGGACATCAAGTGGAATTTCACCAAGTTCGTCGTAGATCGAAGCGGTGAAGTTGTTGCACGTTATGAGCCCACCGCAAGCCTAGACGAAGTAGAAGCCTGCATCCAAAAGCTGCTGTAAGTTTTACCACTCTGCTTGATATCGCTTTAGGATATCAAAACTTACGCATTGGGTTTGGCAGAATCAAGAAGCTTTTAATTCTCTGTGTATTTGTATTTTTCCATTCAACTATAATTTTAAAGAACATTTTTTGAAAGATTTTCTGCTGCTTATAAAAGACTCCGCCAGCCGAACTGCTGGCGGAGTCTTTTCATTATAAGCATTGACCGCTTATCCGATGCATCACACCGGGAAACGGAATGCATTCCTTCCTGCATAGCAAGCCGTGCTTCCAAGCTCCTCTTCAATTCGGAGAAGGCGGTTATACTTCGCCACACGATCTGTGCGGCAGGGCGCGCCTGTTTTGATCTGCCCCGCATTGGTTGCCACAGCCAAATCTGCAATGGTGGTGTCCTCTGTTTCACCGGAACGATGGGAAACCACTGCAGTGTATCCTGCATTGTGCGCCAGCTCCATCGCGTGCAGCGTCTCGGAGAGCGTACCAATCTGGTTGACCTTTACCAAAATCGAGTTGCCTGCTCCCTCTGTGATGCCCCTTTGCAGGCGTTCCGCATTGGTGACAAAGAGATCATCGCCAACCAATTGGATGGGCAGCTCCCTTGTCAACATAGCCCAGCCTTCCCAATCCTGTTCGCCCAAGCCGTCCTCAATGGAGATAATGGGATAGCGGCTAATCAGTTCTTTCCAGCGCGCCACCAGTTCTTCACGCTGCATCGTCTTGCCGCGCTTCGGCAGCAGATAGACGCCATCCTGATACCACTCGCTGCTGGCGGCGTCCAGAGCGATCTTGACGTCCTGCGTGGAGTATCCTGCCGCTTCAATCGCGCGGATAATCCACTCAATGGCCTCTTCATCCGACTTCAGGTTCGGCGCAAAGCCACCTTCATCGCCCACGCCTGTGGCGAGGCCGTGTTCCTTGAGCAGGCGGCCGAGGGTATGATAGATCTCGCTGCACCAGCGCAACGCCTCGTGAAAGCTCTGCGCGCCGACGGGCATCACCATGAATTCCTGAATGTCAATGTTGTTGGAGGCATGCGCACCACCATTCAAAATATTCATCATCGGAACAGGCAGCTTGTGCGCCTTCATTCCGCCGACATAGCGGTACAACGGTTGGTTAAGCGCCGCTGCCGCCGCGCGGGCTGTTGCCAAAGAGACAGCGAGAATTGCATTTGCACCGAGCTTCGATTTATTTTTGCTTCCATCGAGCTCCAACATCCTCTGGTCGACATCCTCCTGTGCGCGCGCGTCCATCTTGACCAGCGCGGTCGCAATCGCCTCATTGACGTTGCGGACCGCTTTTAAAACGCCCTTACCGCCGTAGCGCTTCTGGTCCCCGTCGCGCAGCTCGTGCGCCTCATAGATACCGGTCGAAGCGCCGGAGGGCACCAACGCTCTGCCGCGCGCGCCGCATCCCAAGGTTACCTCTGCTTCCACAGTCGGATTTCCACGGGAATCCATCACTTCTCTGCCGATAATCTTTGTAATCTTACAATCCAGCATGATAAACACCTCCATAGAACCTGATTAAAAAACTCTACCAATTTAGTATGTCTTACCAATTCCCATTTTAAACACAATTGCTGGAAAAAACAAGGACTTCAGCAGATATTATTCATTTGTCAAATAGAACGCCTGTTTAGCAACCGTGTGCTTTTAACAATCAATCTATTTTCCTTTATAAAGATAGGATTACCGCCAGTCGGTATGATTTTCTTCTGCCGTATATAAAATGTTTCGGCTCTATCGGTACAGGAGGATTGTAGAGTAAGACTCAGGCTCCATACTCTACACGATCGATCGTAACACGCGCATGGATGAGCGGAACCGCAGCCGGTGGTTCTTCACAAATCTGGACAGCATCTACAAACGTTTTCTCCGCTGTCCGGCACTTCGATTCATCGGAGGAATAGAAAGCGGCAATCGGCTCCCCCTTCTCCACATGATCTCCGACTTTTTTTCGCAGCACAATTCCCGCACTGTAGTCGATCGAATCTTCCTTTTTTTCGCGCCCTGCGCCGAGCTCTACGGAGGCAATTCCGCACTGCTCCGTATTCATCGCATACAGGAAGCCGTCTTCTGGAGCCAAAACGTCATAACACACCTTCGGCTGCGCAAACTTTGAAAAATCATCCAGCACGACGCTGTCCCCACCCTGTGCCTGCACCATCTGTTTTAGTTTCGCAAACGCCTCTCCATTCGCAACTTGCTGTTTTGCCAATTCACGGCACTGGGAAAGCTCTCCTTTTTCTGCCAGCCAGAGCATATTGGCGGCGAGCTCTACACAGACCTCCGTGAGGTCCGCTGGGCCTTGTCCGCGCAGTGTTTCACACGCCTCCCAAACCTCCAGCGCATTGCCAATCGCATTGCCGAGCGGCCGGTCCATGTCTGTGATCAGCGCCATGGTCCTACGCCCTACATGCTCGCCGATGGAGACCATCTCTTGCGCCAGAGCGACGGAGTCCTCCAGGGTCTTCATAAATGCGCCGCTGCCGGTTTTGACGTCCAGCAGGATACGGTCGGAACCCGCAGCGATCTTCTTGCTCATGATGCTGGAAGCGATCAACGGAAGGCTGTTGACCGTGGCGGTCACATCGCGCAGGGCATAGAGCTTTTTATCCGCGGGGGCCAAATTTCCAGATTGTCCGATCACACTGACGCCCACCCGGCGTACGATCTCAAAAAAAGCCTCCCGGTCCAGAGCTGTTTGAAAGCCGGGGATGGCTTCCAGCTTGTCGACGGTTCCACCCGTATGCCCCAAGCCGCGCCCGCTCATCTTTGCCACGCGAACGCCCAGGGATGCCACAATTGGTGCGACGACCAGTGTGGTCTTGTCCCCCACGCCGCCCGTGCTGTGCTTATCGACCTTGATCCCGCCGATCGGGGAAAGGTCCACCATGTCGCCGGAGCGTGCCATGCTCATGGTGAGCGCAGCGGTCTCATGCGGCGTCATCCCCCGCAGAAAGACCGCCATCATCAACGCGCTGGCCTGGTAGTCGGGAATATCGCCGCGCACATAGCCATCGATAAAGAACTGAATTTCTTCGTCGGTGAGCGTACCGCCGTCCCGTTTTTTCGCAATCACATCATACATGCGCATGATGGGTTCCCTCCTTTTCCGAATGTAAATTCTCCGGGCCAAAACCCAGGGGCAGAAGCTCTTTTAACAGATAGGTCTCCCAATGATCCGGGCCGGAGGCGAGCAACACCCGAAACGTCTCCGGATCGCAAAATTCC
>DBFXIC010000207.1:0-4839 GCA_048455095.1 Anaeromassilibacillus sp. | reverse complement strand
GATATAATGAGGTCACAATCCTGAAGGGAGGAAAATTAAATGACGCCGGAAGAACTCAAGAAGGCACTCCATGGAATTTGCGCGATTGCCGTTACGCCGATGGACCAGAACCTCAACGTGGACTATGATAAAATGGGGCGGCATATCCGCTGGCTTATTGAAAAGGGAATCAACAAGAGCAATAACTGCACGCTGGTTGTTGGGGGCAGCACCGGCGAGTGCGGGGGCATGACCATCGAGGAACGCAAGCGTCTCATCCGGGTGGCCGTTGAAGCGGCAGGCGAGGATCTTCCCATCATCGCCGGATGCAATCACAGCTGCACGAAGGATGTCATGGACCTGCTTGAGGACGCCGAAGCCGCCAAGGCCGCGGGCGCCATGGTGCTGTCGCCCTACTATTATGTGCCGACCGACGGAACCGTCGCTCGCTTTTACAAGGAAATTTCCAAGGCCAGCGGCCTGGGAATCCTGCTGTACAACAACCTGGAGGTTACCCATAAGGACGTGCCCGAATATGTGATTGAAGAGCTTGTAAACGAGTCAAACGTGGTGGGCATCAAGGAGTGCACCCCCAACTTCGTCAAGATGGAGCGTATGGTACGCCGTGTTGGCAACATGATTTCCGTGATCAATGGCCACGGCGAATTTCTGGAGCCGTTTGCCGCTCTGGCCGGAACGGTTGGCTTTATTTCCAGCACTTCCAACTTTGCTCCCGGCATCGCCGTGGAAATGTGGAAGGCGCGCAGCGCAGGCGATTATGTGGCGGCGAAAAAGATCCGCGACCGGCTGACGCCCTATTTGGACCTGGCGGCTTCCGAAAGCGCCACTGGCGGCGAACCGATCGTCCTGGCCATCTTGAAGCGCGCGGCCACGCTGGCGGGTAGCGATTGCGGCTATGGACGTATCCCGCTGCCCGAGATTACTCCGGAACTGGATAAAAAGATCGGAAATATGCTTGAAAAGGTCGGCCTGATTTGATCGTTTGTCCGGGACTGGCGCTCCCGTATTGTTGAGAAGCTGCCAGTCCCGGCTTCTGATTCTCATGAGCTTCCGCTTGATCATAGTTAAATATTTATACATGATTTAAACGCACCCAAACGGATTTTCGAAATCGTGTTTCTTAAAAAACGACGAAAGGTTTCTGAACCCGGATTCCTCTTTATCTATCGTGCAGTCGGACCTTGCGTTGTGCCGTTTTTATTTCATACGGCAACGCATCCGCAAAGAAGTCGGAAACAAAGCGGAGCTTCCGCTTTTGTATAGTTACGTTATCAAAAAATGTAAGGAGGAACCTCGAATGAAAAAATTCACAGCTCTGCTCCTGGTTCTACTGCTGACCTTCTCTGCCTGTTCCATGTCGCTTGCAGAAGATGGCAAGAAAACGCTTTCGCTCATTCGCCTGGGAGACCTGGTAAAAGCAGAACCCATTTTTGCTCCGATTATCGAAGGTTTCGAGGAGGAATACAGCGATTATACCGTGGATTTCAGCGCCATGTCCTGGAATGAAGCGACAACCAAGCTCAAGCTGCTCGGTGCGCAGCAGCAGTTGCCAGACGTTCTGTTTATCAATATCATCAACGGATGGGATCTGGCCAGCGAGGGCTATCTGGCCGATCTTTCCGAGCTTGTAGCGCAGGACCCCGTACTCAGCGAGGAGCTCCCCCAGTCCGTGCTGGACACCGTCACCACGGCGGACGGAAAGCTGTACTGGGTGCCTGCCGCCACCGGCGCGTTCGGCCTGTGGTACAACAAGGAGCTCTTTGAGCAGGCGGGCCTGGACCCCGATTCCCCGCCCGAGACGATTGAAGAAATGATCGAATACGCGAAGCAGATCACCGAGAAAACCGGCGTGCCCGGTCTGGGATGGGGCATCAACGCGATTGAGAGCTTCGCGCACGTGGTGATGAGCTTCTATTCCAGCTATACGGGCGTTGACATTTGGGATGACGCCACCCGCACGTTTACTTTCGAAAACAATGAGGAATACAAGGATCTCTTTGCGCAGGCCCTGACGGAAATGTACAAAATCACCAATGAATATGGCATCACTCAGCCTAACCCCGTGGAGCTCAATCCCGAGGGCTTGCGTCCGCTGTTCCGCGACGGTCAAGTGGCTATGTACATCGATGGCGTGTGGGCGGTGAAAGAGTTGCTGACCGAGCTGGACAAGGGCGAGGATAGCAAATTCAATACCGCGCTGTTCCCCGCAGGTCCTGCCGGCAGTCATCCCATGATGGGGTGCGATGGATGGGCCATTCCCGCGTCGGCCGCCGATCCGGAGGGCAGCTGGAAGCTGCTGACCTACCTGATGCAGTCTGATAATCAAACGCGCCATGCCACCCAATGGGGCCTGCTGCCGATTCTGAAGTCCGAAAACGGCAAGGAAGAATTCTCGGATCCCTACTGGCAGGCCATGATCAAGCAGATGGAAACGGTTTCCGGCCGTCCCAAGGACAAGCAGGTCGCTATGATCGAGTTGGCCATCGCCGAGTACGCGCAGGCTGCCGCGCTGGGAGTGCTGTCTCCGGAAGAAGCGATCGATGAAATGATCGTTTACGTACAGGACAACCTTGTCGACTGATATGAGCTGAACAACTGATATCGGAGAGTAAACCAATGGGGGGGACTGTCGGTGAGCGTTCACAAAGCGGCTGGCAGTCCTCCAAACGTTCGGCTTGTATAAGGCTTCGTTCTGCGGCCTGGCGGACCATGCCGTTCTCTCCGAAACGGAGGCAGAGGATATGATGAAACGATTGATGAGAGGTAAAATTGCATATGGGTATATCACGCCGGCAATAGCCATCATATTTGCCATCTTTGTCATCCCGCTTGTGAATCTGGTCGTATTTTCCTTCGCACAGGTGAATCTGATTGGAAAAATTGACAAATGGGTCGGCACGGAGAATTATGAGATTCTGCTTACCTCCAGCTTTCAAAAATCGCTGGGAATCACGGCCGTGTGGATTGCGCTGGGGCTCACGGGTATTATGATCGTGGGTACGATCCTGGCCATGGCGCTCAACAAGCCCATTGCGGGCCGGGGATTGCTCCGCGCAATCGTGATTATTCCCTGGGTGATTCCACATGTATTTGCGGGCACGATGTGGGCCTGGGTATTTAATTCCAACAGCGGCATCATCAACAATGTGCTGCTGAAATTGGGGGTTATCCAGCAGCCCATCAGCTTCCTGGGCGTAGACCTGGCGCTGTTCACGGTCATATTTATTCGAATCTGGAAGGGCGTTCCGTTCCTTGTGATGAGCGAGCTTTCCGCGCTGCAAACCATTCCGGCAGAGGTGGAGGAAGCCGCCATGATTGACGGTTC
The DNA here is from genome assembly GCA_048455095.1 of Anaeromassilibacillus sp. Classification (GTDB taxonomy): domain Bacteria; phylum Bacillota; class Clostridia; order Oscillospirales; family Acutalibacteraceae; genus Anaeromassilibacillus. Next base: position 1,514 of record DBFXIC010000207.1, on the reverse strand, counting down.
CACCGGGCTTCATTACTTTTTCCACGTCATTCTGCCGCTGCTCAAGTCCGTGCTGGTTATGAGCGGCACCATTCTGCTGGCATGGTCCATCACCATCTTCGACCTTGTCTACGTCATCACGGGAGGCGGCCCTCTGGGCAGAACGACTCTGCTGAGCATCTTTATCTACAAGCAGGCTTTTGTAAACAACAAATTGGGCACCGCCTCAGCTGTTGCCGTCTTTACCATGGTGCTTGTGGCGATTATCGCGTTCTTCTTGATGAGGAAGAATATAAAGGAGAATTCGATATGAGAAAAAATCATTATACGATCAGGTACATCGTTGTGTTGGCATGGTGCCTGGTGTCCATCCTGCCCATTTTTGAAGCCGTCAAAACGTCCCTGACGCCTTTTGAGAAGCTCGGGGAGGCAATGATTCTTCCGAAATACTTCCAGTGGCAAAACTATCAGGAGCTGTTTGAGCAGACGGATCTGCTCAAGTATATAAAGGCGACGTTCATCTATGCCCTGGGAACCAGCGTGATCAGCCTTGTGGTCTCCGTTGCCGCCGCCTATGCGTGCTCCCGGTTTGAATTCAAAGGAAAGCTTCCCTTCCTGATGACCATTGTGGCTATTCAGGTTGTCCCCCAGATTGTGATCGTTACGCCGATGTATTCCCTCTCATTCCGCACCGGCCTGTACGATACCTACTCGCTGGTTATCTTCATGATGGTTGCGACAGCGATTGCAAATCCCATATTGCTGCTGAAAGGATTTTTCGACACGATCAACCGCTCGCTGGAGGACGCCGCGCTGGTGGACGGCTGTACGCAGTTCTCTGCCCTGATCCGGGTTGTTCTGCCCGTTTCGCTTCCGGCGCTGGCAACGGCTTTCTCCCTATCGTTTTTTTCGGGATGGGATGCCTATCTCTACCCGATGATTCTTACCTCTTCAAACGACAAGGTTCCCATGGCTGTGGGCCTGTCGCGCATGGTGGATATCGTCACGCCCTGGAACTGGATTATGGCAGGTACGGTTATTGCCATTATCCCGCCCATTATTATCTATCTGCTGGCACAGCGCTATCTGATTGGCGGTCTGACGGCAGGAAGCGATAAATAGCACTATTGAGGTGGAATTATGGATTGTCTGAAAATTGGTTGTGGTCGGTTTTTGTATGGACATGGCATCATCTCCCAATTGGCAGGGGAAATCAAGCGCTACGGCTCCAAAGCATACCTTGTGGGCGGCAAGACCACGCTTCCCATGGTCCTGTCCCTGACGGAGAAGGATTTGCGTCAGGAAAAGATTGAAATCGCTACGCATACGCTGGCTGAACCCAACTCCGTCGATCTTGCCCACAGGCTGGCAGAAGATGCCCAAAAGGCCGGCAGTGAAGTGGTTGTCGCCATTGGGGGCGGGCGCTGCATGGATGTGTGCAAGCTGTTCGCGGACATTGCGAAACTGCCCATGGTCACCGTTCCCACGTCAATTGCCACCTGTGCCGGATGCTCTGCGGTATCCATTCTGTATAC
>DBFXIC010000206.1:0-4633 GCA_048455095.1 Anaeromassilibacillus sp. | reverse complement strand
CGCTCTTTTTATATTCAAACACAAGAAACGGAGGATCAAACAATGGCGACGAAAAAAACGGCGGTGATTCCGGAAGAAGAAATTCTTGCGGCCGCGACGGACGAAAACATCAAAGAACACTCATTACATCAGACTGAAACTGAACCTGAGCCGGATAGAGTGCTCAGCACTGAAAGGGCACCTGGAGACGCTGATCTCATCGACATTTGCCAGACTGATTCCGAATCTGCGAATCCCGAAGGCATTCCGATCGAAGACGCCGCGCGCAATACCCCGGAAGCGCCGGTATCCCAGACCGGATTGGGCACTGAACTTCCCGGAGAATTTCCGGCCGGATCCGATGAATTAACTGCGCCGGAAGCTCCGGTGTCCCAGACCGATTCCGAATTGGTGGAGAAAAAACCTGAAGAGAGCCCGCCGGTCCGTCGAACCAGAAAGCCAAAAGCTAAGAAAAGTGAGTCTGACACAGTAGCGGCAGAACCGCCCGGGGATGCATCCGACGACGTCGAAGCTCCGGAGAAGAAGCCACGCAGGCGCGCCGCGGCCAGACCGGCGTCGCCGGTAGTATCCATCGACGAGCGCCCCAGTGTGGAAACGGAAGCAGACAAAGCCCGCAACGATTTGCTGGACTTGGTAGAATCCTTGAAGTCCAAACGGATCCTGACCGGGACCATTCAGGGCATCGAACGCCCCGCTGACCATCCCTCGCGTTCTCTTGCAGTCATTTATCATGGCGATATCAAGGTAATTATTCCTGCGGAGGAGGCGGTGGAACCGCCGGAGGATTTCCGTGGCAGGCTTCCGGAGGATGTGCTGCACTATATGATCACCAAGCGCCTGGGGGCAGAGGTGGATTACATCATCAAGGGCATCGACGCCAAGGCGGGCGTTGCAGTCGGCAGCCGTCTTGAGGCTATGTCCGCCAAGCGCCGCGCGTACTATTTCGGTACAGACCGGGATGGAAACAATCTTCTCTACGAAGGTATCTGTGCGGAAGCTCGCGTCGTATCCGTCATTCGTGCCGGCATCTTCGTGGATCTGTTTGGCCTGGAGGTCTACATCCCGCTTCGCGAGCTGAGCTACCAGCGTATGCTGGATGCACAGGACAGCTTTCAGCCCGGGCAGCGCATTCTGGTTAAGATCCTGAGCATCGACCGCAGTGACCGAACCCGTATCCGGGTCAGCGCCTCCATCAAGCAGGCCGGAGAGAACCCTTATGAAAAGGCGCTGCGGCGTTATTCCGTGGGCAACCGCTATGTAGGTACTGTCAGTATGGTGGACATGAACGGCGTGTTCGTCTCACTGGACGGCGGCATCGACTGTCTGTGCAGCTATCCTAAGCGCGGACGCCCGCCCAGAGGCTCTCGCGTAACGGTACGGATTCTGGGCATCAACAACGAATCCAATCGGATCTGGGGCGCAATCACACACATCGCTACCCCGAGATGACCGGAGCGAACAGAAAATGACAAGGAGGTTGAACAACTATGCTTGATTACGATCTGACCCGCGCAGAGCAGGTCAGAAGAACGGATCTTGCGCAAAAAGCCCGCAGAATGATCCTGTCCCACATGAAGGTGGAGGCGGAGGACGAAACTTCGCTGACGCTGGATCACCGCGGCTACTATATGCAGATCTCGTTCTCGCCGCTGCACCCGCTGCTGGTCGTCTGCCTGGCTAAGGCAATCCGAAACCCAGATGGCGCACGAAAACAGCAACTTGCCAACGAACTGAACCTGCACAGCGTGCTGGGTAGCCATGCCATCAACGAGGACGTCGGCTGTTATTCCTATCGCGCCACCCACTGGCTGGATACGGAGCTCACGCCGGAACGGTTTTTCGAGATACTCAGCCGCTGCGTTGACGAAGCGGATCGTGGCTATTTCAATCTGGCAGGATGAGCATATTGCCGTAATGCTCAAGGCGTATCCGCGTACCGGATAAATCCACCGCCTCCCGGCAGCACCCATGGAAAAGTATCAAGCGAGAGCCGGGAGCCATACTGCGACACTCCGGAGTACACCTTACAGCCGTCAAGTCCTCCGGAATCAGAACCAGCCATACTCGAAGAGTCGGCCATGAATGAACTGCATTTGCGCGAAACCGCGGCGTTGGAGTTGGTTTCACCTATGACTCTACCGCAACAGAACGCCGGGATACCCCCATTATCGCCGGAGATATATCCATCTATCCGGAGCGGGATATCAAATCATGGCTGGAACTGAACGCAGCAGACGGCATCATATATTTCTGCGTTTGGGCGTAGCTGAGAACAGAAGCACGATACGATCTATATATCGGCTACGCCTGAGCCAAACCACATCACGCAGCGAGAAGCGCATCGGAAACGGTGCGCTTCTTTGCCGCAAAAAAACAGGAGGTAAAGGACCGATGAAACGTAAAACGCTCAAGAAAGCCCTTTCGGCATTCTTGTCCCTGCTCATGTGCATGATGACGCTTTTGTCTATCAGCACACCTGTGTTTGCCGCAACGACGGTAGACGCTTACATGGTGGATTTCCCACGCGACGGTGACAGCAACTACTCTGCGACGGTGTGGGGCCACTCTGCCACGTCTTTGATGGGCGGATGGCGGTTTCTCAACAGCAAATACACAACGGTGCATAGCATCGGCACCTATAACGGTCAGGTTTCGTATTGCATCGAGCCCGGCATCGGGCAAAATGCCGGCGATACTCTCTCCCACAAGGATGAGACATTTTGGGAAAACTACCCCAGCCACCTCAATCCGACCATTTCCCCAGATACCATCAAGGTCCTGCTTGGCCGGATCATGCAGTATGGCTATCAGGGCAATGTATCCACATCCTGGCGTTCTCAGAACGCCTCGGATGCAGCTGCGTTAAGCCATATAATCGCTACACAGCTGCTGGTTTGGGAGACGGTTGTCGGCGAGCGTGACGCAAGCTTCAACAAGGTGGATCCCTCCGGCTATGGAAAGAGCGCGGTTTGGAGTTATATCCGGGACGAGCATCCGCTTCGCAGCCAGATCCGCTCTTATTATAATTCCATGGCCGCCAGCGTGCAGAGTCACGCCGAGATCCCCAGCTTCTGCGCACGAAGCATTGGCAGCGCACGCAGCTATGAACTCAAATACGACGGCACGCGATACGCCGTGACACTGACGGATACCAATGGAGTGCTGTCGAACTTCTCGTTCAACTCCTCGGAACCCGGAATCAGCTTCTCCCGAAGCGGGAACCGCCTGACAATCACCTCCGACATGCCGATTGCAGGCGATATCCGCGTAAGCGCCGGCAAGACCAACGGCGTGCGAAGCGGTGTGGTCGTCTGGACGGACGGCAACAAAGGTGCCGGCATTCAGGACGTTGTCACCTACGGCGAAAATGTGTCAGACCCTGTCAGCGCCTATCTTCGGCTTGAGATGGAGGCGCTTGGCACCATGCACCTGGTCAAGACCAGCGAGGACGGCGTTGTGGCCGGCATTTCTTTCACGATCTCCGGCAACGGAATCACCAAGACTGTGACTACCGGCCGCGACGGTACGATTGACGTATCCGAGCTCATGTCCGGCACCTATACCGTAACAGAAGCAGACATTGAGCGTTATACGCCCCAGACTTCACAGCAGGTCACCATTGTCGGTGGGCAGACCTCGACCGTGACCTTCAACAATGTGCTCAAGCGCGGCGCATTGGAGGTGACCAAGACTTCGGAAGACGGATTCGTTGAGGGCGTAAAGTTTCGCTTGTACGGCAAATCCCTTTCCGGCCTGAACGTCGATGAGTATGCGGTAACGGACTCCACCGGCGTGGCTAAGTTCCGCAATGTCCTGATTGGCGGCCCATATACCATCGAAGAGGTCGATACGGCCATTCGTTACGTTGTCCCTGATCCCCAGTCGGTATCTATCCAGTGGAACCGGGTTGCAGAGCGCAGCTTTGCCAATATCCTCAAAAAGTTTACCGTGACCGTAACCAAGACGGACGCAGAAACCGGAACACCGCAGGGCGATGCTGCGCTGTCAGGCGCTAAATACGGGATCTACAAGGGTGGGACGCTTGTCGATGTGTATTACACAGACGCCAATGGCCGGTTCACCAGCAAAGAGTATATCTGCGATACCGACTGGACGATCCGTGAAATGGAACCTTCGGAGGGGTACCTCCTCGATACGACGGAACACGCCGTTGGTGCAGCACCCGGTCAGTATACGGTTGAACACAATACAACGGCTAACGCCGTGACCGAAACGGTAATCAAGGGCAGCATCCGCCTGATCAAGCATATTGATGCGGAACTGGAAACCCCCGAGAACGCACCAACCCCGCAGGCGGAGGCTGAGATCCCCGCAGCAACGGACCCCACTGCGCCGGAAGGCTCCGCATATTTTGTTAGCCCGGACGCCGCCGCACCGGAGGATGCGCAGGGAACTGCAGCTTCCGATGATGCAAAGGACGCAGCCGAACCGGCAGCGGAAGAAACACAAAAGATACTTGACCGGATCGGTATCTGCAATGGAAAAACACTATGGCGCGGAAAAGACAGACGCGATCATAGAAGATGCATGGAGGCGTTATGCGGAAATCGTGGATGAAAACGCCGACGAGCCGAAAAAGATGTATATGCATACGAGGAAACGCATCTATCCT
>DBFXIC010000205.1:0-6355 GCA_048455095.1 Anaeromassilibacillus sp. | reverse complement strand
GTTGCGGTAAAAACGTTGGACATATATGCTGATTTTGTTGGATTATCCTTTACACCGATGGTGGTGTTCCAGCCAGTGCCGTCGTATTGATATTGGTGGTCAAACGGCTGGTCGGCAGAGGCGATAAACTGACAGGTTTCCGAAATAGAACTGTCCTCGTAAGATAGATAGAAGCATCCGTTCATCCCCCAGTTTTCTCCCCAGCTGTTGCGCACCAGCCAGCCGCCGTTGTTTTCCGGCATTTTTCCCGCTGGGGTTCCGTTTTCATATTTGGTACAAAAGGCTTCTTTGGGGATGGAATCGTTCCAGCCGACAATCTGCACGGCGTGGTTGATGCCCACTCTGCCTGGACCATTGTATTGTTGGGCAACGATATTGGCTCCATCGCTGAGGGGATATGCGTTATAAGAACCGGAAGCATAAGCAACAGAGATGCTGTAACCGTTCATCAAGGCAGACTTGATGGCAGAACCGTTGAGGGCACCGCTCTCATCCCTGGTAGGCAGATAATTGCTGTCTATCAAACGATACGGAGCAGTAAAGTGATATGACTCGCTGACATTACCGTATTCCTCCGTATATTCCTCTTTCAATGCGGGAGTCCCATAGAAATCCCGTTTTTTAGTGTCGAAGTAGTCATAGCTCTCCGGATAAGGGACGGCTGTGTCAGTCTGAATGCCGATTCTAGATAAGGTTGCATTGGACATGAAGGAATTTCCACCGTACTCGTACCATGGATACCACCAATTCGATGTTTCTCCCGCATGATATGCGTATGGAAGGAAGGTATCGCCGTCCGTTCCATCTTCCGGCAATGTTGGATTTGCCGCGCCGTGGTACGTAAAGTACGCCAAGTGACGGGGAGAAAATGCGGTGCTGTCGTTTGGATAAAGAGAGGACTCCGCTGCACCGGTCGCGGCAAATGCCCAACAGGTTCCCCAACTTGTCTGGTTGCGGATGGCAGAGGTCACCATGTCATGTTCCCTTATGTCATAGGCCATGGGAAAATTATCCGCTATTCTGGCGAGCATTTCGGGAAAGGCACCCTGCTGTAAATAAGACGGATCAATAAAGGGATGCACATATCCCAAAGGACCCATGGGTAGTCCTGACTCATCAGAAAGAGAAGCGGCAGATTCGGAAGGAATCATGTTCCGTTCACTCATAGCCAATGTTTCTGTTGGGAAACATGAGGATGCCAGGACATCGGGATTTCCCAAGGAGGTGGCCGTCATGAGAAGAGTAAGAACAATGGCAAGCGTTTTGCCGCTCCATTTAATCATAATATTCAATTTATTTTCACTCCTTAAGGGCGGAGCACATGCCGAAATGGCATGTCTCATTGTTACTGGTATATGCCAATGTACTTTGTTTTGTCATTTTTCACTGCCTGGCTTATCAATAGGAATAAAAACGATATAATTCGTCAAATTGAAGATAGATAAGAGACGTTCTTTTGTGTGACTGACCAAAGGGAAGGAATGCGTACCGATCAATACTGTAAAAGCCCCGATGGACCACTGCAACAGCGTGCAGCAATGGTCCATCGGGGCTTTTCAAATGTATATAGGCATCTCATAGATTGGCCGGATGCTCTTTTAGAAATAGAAAAAGATTTTTTACAGCAAAGAGATAAAAGCCATGTCACTTTCGAATGGGGAGCATGTGCTTACAGGGACGATCGGTGTTGGTATAGTTGGTGCATCCATAAAAGACGTCCCCAGTTTTGGGATTGCGCTTTACGATCATAAATCCGTCCGGGCAGGAAGAGCACGGGAAAATATCGTGTGGATGGACCTTGTCATTGGTCATAAAATCGCAGATTTCTGCGTCGTTCGTACACATCCAAAGATTCAGCCCATAATTTTTGTTGAACTCGTATTTGAGCGGGAAACCGCATACAGGGCAGCGAAGCTGGAACAGGTCTACGGTTTCCAGGTTCATATCCTCCGCATGGGGAAGTTGGTAATCCCGGATCAGTTCCACAAGAAAGCGGGAAGGACGCTGTTTGGGAGCCGCAATATACACGCGATTTTTGGTCCTGGTCAGTGCGACGTAAAACAGACGGCGCTCCTCCGCAAATGGGACGCTCCGGTCCTCATAGGTCACCAGCTTCATGATGGGGTCGTCCTCCAATTGGCATGGGAAACCAAACTTTCCTTCAAACATATTGATCAGGATGACGTTGTCATATCCAAGGCCTTTTGCGCTATGGGCCGTCATAAAGGAGAGCTGCGCCTTTGGGTATTGCGTACAGTGCACGCGATTGCCAGGGCGCTCTTCAAACAGCCCCGTCCGGAAAAGCTTATACATGTCGTAGTGATACCGGCCGATCAACAGAATAGAGGAATGTTCGCCAAATTCCGAAAGAATCCGGCCGATGATGTCGGCCACAGCGCGTCCGAGAGCCTGCATGGGCTTGTAGGAATCGTCAAATGGGTAGAGGACGATGGGGTCCTTCAAATGCTTTGGAGAAATCAGCTTTTTCCGAATCTGGGCGGAATTTTTTTGCACAAACCCGCCGGCAATGTCGATCAGTTCCTGTGAATTACGGTAGGTATGCGTGATTTTCAATTCGGTTCCAGAACCCATCAATTCCAGGAAACGCGTAAACAGGGTGATGTCGGAGCCCGCGAACGCGTAAATAGACTGCCAGTCGTCCCCGACCGCGACCACCTTCGCCTTTGTAATCTCCGAGAGGCGTTTGGTCAAATTAAAACGCTGCCGTGCAATGTCCTGAAATTCGTCAATGACGATGTATTTATATGGGAGCATGGCGCCCTGCCGTTCAATTTCCTGCAGATAAAAATGCGCATCGTTGATCATGTCGGCAAAGTCGATTTGGTTGTTCTTCCGCAGGGTTTCCTGATAATGCGCATATACCTGTTCGGCAATCGAGAGGAAGAGCAGCGTCCTGGGATTGTCCGTTTTCTTCCGCAGAAGCGCAAACCCATTTTCTGTGTAGCCGGAGGTTTTGTATTGCTCAATGAATTCCATCAGGAACAGGATTAAGCGAATCACGTATTTGTCCTTGCCGGTCTCCACAATCTTCCGGTACACTTCGTCCGGATCCCTTGGTTTGAGCACAAATCCGGCGGAGACAAGCACTTCACGCAGATGTTCAAGCAGCGGCCGTCGGTCGTTATAAAGGGACCAGGTTTCCAGCAGGATGGTTTTTCCCTCGCGATGCAGCGCCCGTTTGTCCCGAATCGATTTTTGGTACTTTGCGATCTGTTGTGGGGTAAAAATGCTGTTGTATCCGCTTTCCGTCAATCCATAGTGTTCCAAATAGGCGCAATGTTCCCCTTGAGTGATGTAAAAATCCGGTGTGTAAGGTTTATGCGCACCCGGCATGGGAAGCGGATAGATTTTCTCATATTCGTAGTCCAGGCCGTTTAAGTACAGAAAATTGGCGATTTGTACCTCTTGAACGGAGCGCAGATATTCTCCGGTCAGGGTCTTGACACGGCGCTGACGTTGATGTTCCACTTTTTTTACATATTCGCCCAACCCGCTTTTCATGGTCTCGTAGTCCTGTGACGCTTTGAACAGGTGGTACTGATTTAAGGAAGAAAATTGAAAGACGTCTTCTGTAAGGTCAAAATAATATCCCATAAACAACACGAGGTTGCGCATCAAGGATTTGTTGTCAAATATGGCCTTCTCCAGCATCTCAAAGACAATTTGGTAAGAGGAAAAATTGATTTCCGGCGGCTCAGAAGAAAAACGTTTGACAATGTCAAAGGCGAACGCATGGAAGGTACAGATTCTTGCCGGGATTTTCAATCCTTTGTTGATCCGCTCCTTCAATTCGCCGATGGCCTTATTGGTATAGGAGATGACGATGATTTCTTCCGGTAGGACATTCTTCTTTTCAACCAGGTATTTGACCTTTGCCGCCATGGTGGTGGTCTTTCCGGCCCCGGCTCCGGCGACCATCAGGCAATAGTCGTCGTCGGTAATAACGGCGCGGCGCTGTTCGTCGTCTAGTCGGATGGCTGGGTCGATGTCCTTAAGGATATTGTCGAAATACGATTCTTCACGTTTCAGGATGGCCTCCACATACGCCTCATTGTGCGCAATGATGGAGGAATCCAGCGTCTGAAAGCGCCGCAAAAAAGATTGCAGCTGACCGATGTCCACCCGCAGCGCCGCGGCCTGGCTGCATATATAGGAATAGATCAGCTTGTCCTTGAGGCATTGATAATAGGATGCATAGGTCTGTACAAGCCGATCCTTTTGGCGGGAGGAGATGTAATGATCGGCACCGAACGCAGAGCAATAATCCCGGTCAAAAGAGGTGAGCATATCTGAAATGATAGCATAGTCAACATCGCGTTCTGGAGCGGAAGAAGCGTCGGGGGGCGGTTTTGGAAAATAAGAGGCGGGAAGGCCGCAGTGCGGGCATCGTTCGGCCAGGCTTGAAATGGGATGGTTGCATTCCGGACAGGGGATGAGTGCCATAGTCGATTCTCCTTTCCTGCGGCGTCTGATATATGACATAGACCGGCAGTGACCTTTTGTTCTTTATTGTATAGCAAGTGACAGATATTTACAATACAACCTGGCGATTCCTGCTGAAAAATGCTGATGCGATCGAAATTTCCCGTGAGGACATGCATTTAATGTGAAGTCCTTCTTTAGGACTTGCTTTGCGGCCATGTGAGACGCTCTCTCATGATAAGGCGAATCCCATCTTTGCATACAGTTGTGCATCCGGCGATTCTGAACGGTTTAAAAACGCACCGTAGGGCACCAAAAAAGCCGCAGCCCTTTTAAGAACCCAGAAAGTGATCCAATCGTGATATGGATCCACTTTCAAGGCACTCTTTTTTGGGCTGCAGCTTGTTTGTTTTCTATGAAAGCTTTTTATTGCTACATAAGGTTTGCTAAAAAAGTGTGAATGACAAGGTTCGTCAGCACAAGGACGCGGTCCAATGTTCGTAGGCGGCAACGCCTCTTTTGAGCCTTTGTAGGCCGTCCCGCACGGTTTCACGGGAGCAGGCAATATTCATCCGAAGGAAATTAGCGCCGTTTTCTCCGTATTGGCTTCCATCAGTCAGATAAAGCCCGGTTTCTCTGCGAAGGAAACGGGCAAATCCCGCTGCGCCTTGCAACAGCTCTCCACAGTCGAGCCAGAGCAGGTAGGTGGCTTGTGAAGCGACAAGTTTGATTTGAGGAAGCTCATTCCTCAGAAAATCGCGCACCAGGAGTTTGTTCTCATGTATGTAGCTGCGAAGTTCATCCAGCCAAGCTTCACCCTGTGTAAAAGCAGCAATTGCGGCTGTAATCGCAAAGGCGTTTGGCTCCGCAACGTCAGCGGTATTTAGTGCGCGGCTGATCTTATGGCGCAGGATTTCATTCGGAACCATGACCGCCGCGGTTTGCAGCCCTGCTAAATTGAATGTCTTAGTTGGAGCGATACAGGTGATGCTATTCTCTCTGCATTTTTCAGAGACGGACGCAAAGGGAATGTAGGAACACCCTGGGTCTGTCAGGTCGCAATGGATTTCATCAGAAAGGACGAGCACGTGATGCTTCCAACACAACGCCCCAATATGCTCCAATGTTTCTGCATCCCACAGTTTTCCTACGGGATTGTGTGGATTACAGAGAATCATCATGGAGGTCTGCGGATCGGCCAGTTTACGTTCCAAATCCTCAAAATCGATCCGATAGCTTTCACCATCGTATCGAAGGGGGTTGTCCAGAATCTGTCTGCCATTGTTTACAATGGAGTGGAAAAACATATTGTAAACCGGTGTCTGCACAACGATGTTTTCGCCGATTGTGGTGAATTTTCGCACGGCACTGGCAACAGCAGGAATGACGCCGGTACAGAATACCAGCCACTCTTCCTGAATCTGAAAATGGTGCCGCTTGGTCCACCAGCCGGCGATCGCCTGGTACCATTCCTTCGGTACGATGGAATAGCCGAAAATGCCGTGTTCCGCCCTCTTTTGAATGGCGGCTTGAATTTCGGGCGCTGCCGGAAAGTCCATATCCGCCACCCACATGGGTAGTTCTGTTTCGGATACATCCCATTTTAGGGAATTAGTTCCACGCCGGTTTAGCGGCGTGTCAAAGGAATACTGCATGCAATGTTCTCTCCTTTACGCTGTTTGGAAGATAACCTGTGCGCTTTCGCTGCCAAGCGCATCGGCAAGACCGGAGACGTCCTCTATGGAACCAAGCGGAGTGTAGCTGTAGGAGGTCGAAAAGCTTTGGTAAAACAGCACAAGGCAATCGGAACCAAACAGCATGAAATCGCCTGCGCGTATGTTTGATACCGGGCGGGAATCTGCTGGAAGTTGATCCGGAAGATAATCATATTTTTCGTTGCCGTTCAGCTCAC
>DBFXIC010000204.1:0-5278 GCA_048455095.1 Anaeromassilibacillus sp. | reverse complement strand
ATAATATTATAAAACGCCTACATTCATGAAACAAACAAAAATATCAGACGTTTAAGAAGGAAAGGGAATCAGCCGAGAAAACAAAAACTTGCTGTCACAAAATAGTGACAGCAAGTTCCAAATAAAGTCCGACCTCATGGTACCGAGGCAAACGTTTTACACAAATTCCCCAGCACCATGCCAATGTCCGTATTGATACAGATGGATGCTTCGGCAATTTTGGCTGGGCAGCCCGCCTCGCCCAGATTGATACATGCATATGCCGCATTTGACCATTGGTCCGTCATTTCCCAGAAGGGATATTTGATAATCACCGGGGTGTTTCCCCCGACACCCAATTCTAAAAACAGGACGCGCCCCTGTTTGTGGCGGTGTAGGAAGTTTTCATATCGTGCGTGGGCGGCGTGCCAGCCGTCGTCCTCAACAAAGAGATGGTCACAGCGCAGGTTCATGGACATCGGCGCACCACAGACCGGACAATAAGGAACGAGACCCGTGGGAATGCGCATGTCCTGTTGTTCCGCGACCATCCGGCGTACGCTGATTTCATTGTCGTACGTTTTGTTATGGCAGGCTTTGCTGCATTGCCAAAGGCCATAGTCCCCTTGCGTGTAGAACAGGCGCTCTTTGTCAAAACCCGAAATCTGGAACTGATGGTCCACGTTGGTCGTGATGACGAAATAGTCTTTCCCTTCCAGCAACTTCAAAAGATCAAGATATGGTTTGCCGGCAGGCTGGTCGTAGCGGTTGCAGACGATCTGGCGGCTCCACCACGCCCAGTATTCTTCCCGGGTTTTGTAAGGATAGAATCCCCCGGCATACATATCGGTGATCCCATACTTCCGGTGGAAATCCGAAAAATATCGTTCAAAGCGGTCTCCCGAGTAGGTCAAGCCGGCAGAGGTAGAAAGTCCCGAACCGGCGCCGACAACAATGGCGTTGGCGTTCCGAATTTCTTCTCTTAGCTTGTCAATTTGCACCGAGTAATCTCCTGTAGATGGTATCATCTCGCTCTGTAAAAACATTGAATATCACCTTGATTCGACTGTGATGGGTTTCTTTGTAGGTCTTGACCGTGCCGACGGCAATCTCAGCCGCCAATACATTTGGAAAATGGAATTCCCCGGTGGAGATACAACAGAATGCGAGGGAGTGCAGGCTGTTTTTTTCTGCAACCGCCAAGCAGGACCGGTAACAGGAGGCCAAGAGTCTACAATCCTCATCATCCGGTTCTCCCGAGACGATGGGACCGACCGTGTGTAGCACAAATTTGCTCGGCAGATTGAATGCAGGGGTGATTTTTGCCATCCCTGGCGGTTCATCGCGCCCCTGCTTTTTCATCAGCTCTGCGCAGGCTTGCCGCAGTTGAACGCCCGCATAGGTGTGTATCGCGTTGTCGATGCAGCCATGGCAGGGATAAAAGCATCCGAGCAGGCCGCTGTTTGCGGCATTGACAATTGCGTCCACCCGAAGCGTCGTGATATCGCCCTGCCAGAGATACAGGTCCTTCTGTATCGGGGATAGGTCAGAGAAATCGGTAATTCCCTTTTGAGCGATCTCCTCCCGCAGGTATTCGTCCTGTATCTGCAAAAAGGTCGCGCCGACTGGATGCGGCAGGCGGATGTTGAACAGGGATCGGAGAAGCCGCTTTTGTTCGGTTTCGCTGTCTGGTATGTCGATCCTTTCGAACCGTGGTTCTTCATTCAACAGAGAGCGAAGAAGAAACCGCCTTTTTTCTGTATGTGTCATATGGGGTATGCCTCCCGTTCTGCAAAATCGCCGGGCAGCCAGGCCCAATCAGGCAGAGGGCTGTTGCCCGCCGGATAGGGACAGGGTTTGGGGCTTCCAAGAGAATCGCCCCCCGATTTTAAAAGATCCATAGGACTATCCCCTTTTTTCAATCGCGTTTGCCGGGCAAACCTCAAAACAATTTCCACAGTGGATACAATGGTTCTGTTGAATCACAACCGGTTTGACGCTGATGTCGATACAGCTTTGCGGGCAAATAACACTGCATTGTCCGCAGCCGGTACAGCGGTCCGTCACGATATATCGTTCATCCTGATCCTTTGCATCCCCAATGGAAAAGGTTGCTCGTTCGACCGGTAGCCTGGATAGGTCAAACCATTCACCGGAACCCTCATAGAGCTGGAAAACAGTCAGAGCCTGACGCGAGGCCGCACTGGGATATATCCTGTTCATGTAGGGATTCTTCTGGAACAGTTCCGGTAGACGTTCCGGGCCGAGCTCCCTCACTTTTCCACGGATAGAAATCGCGACACAAGACATGGTATCGGAGCCCTTCATACCGGTGAGCGCAAGATAGCCGTTCTTTTTCAGACGGTCATAAAAGCTTTTGCCACGGGCAGTGAGAAAATACAGACTGTTTTCATCGCAATCCATCATATCGATTGCGCAGGTGACGGGAAGGCCCTGCGCATCCACTGTAGCAACGACCGTGGAGTGGATATTATCGACGAGATATCGGAGATAACCCTTTGTCTTCATGAGAACTCCCTCCTATTCCTTTCATGTTTATACCCTTTAAAGCAGGCGTTATTTTTTGATAGACAGCGATGGTAACGGCGCTGACAACCAATCCTTTTATAAAGTTAAATGGGAGAGCGTTGTACAGAACCACATCAAATTTTGTTTTAATCCAGGGAATCCAGGCACTGAACGAGACGATCAGCTGATCCAGCGGTAGGAACTGTTCAAACATCGGCAAAAGAACAAAATAATTCATAATTGCTGCTACTATGCCCATGAGAACGCTGGCGGCCAGGCAGGAAATCCAGGCTGCCCAACGGGAATGGCATTTTCTATATAGAAACCCTGCCGCAAACACATAGGAACCGCCGATCACAAAGTTGGCGAGTTCACCGACGCCTCCCGTGGAGGTGGAAAGCAACCGCAGGGCGTTTTTGACGAATTCAATCAATAGGCCTGCCGCCGGACCGCATATGAATGTGCCGACCAGCGCGGGAAGGTCTGACAAATCCATTTTTGCGAAGGAGGGGGAAAGCGGCACAGGAAATTCTAAAAAGGCCAGGATATAAGAAACGGCAGACAACATCGCCACCGTTGTAAGAGTCCGCGGACTTACCACAGAACTTTTCCTTTTGAAAATAGAAAACATGTCTCTCCTTTGAGATATGAGTTGGATTGAGAAAACAGCCCCACGAACGAAATCCGTTGGTGGGGCTGCTCTTGTCATATCTTCTTTCATCCGGACTATACCGTCGGTGATGGGATTTCACCATCTCAGCCTCTTGAAAGGCTCGCAGACTTTCGAACGATGTTCGTACTGCCGGTCAGGAGTTTCACCTTGCCCCGAAGATTTTATTGAATGATTTACAGGGTGTATTCCTTGGGCGGATTGCCGGAGAAGTCGGCGATGACCGCCTTGGCATTTTCCAAATAGAATACTTCAAAAATTGGGTTGTCGGCGGTCTGATACTGCCCCTTGACAATGGGGTTGTTCATGCAGCCTTCCTTAACGGCCATGTTGTTCTCGAATACCACTTTGCCGTTTAGGCGTATCCAGGCATACGCAGGGCTGGAAACCGAAATTTCAATGTACGGGTTCGCTTGGATGTCCTTATAGACCTCCTTCTGATTGTTGGTGCAGAACCACAACTTTCCATCCTGTTCAAAGCAGAACATAAACGGGCGGCACTTGGCCTTTCCATCGCGGCCAACAGTGGCCAGATATTGTACCGGGTTTTCCGTAAGAAATTTCACAACATCATTCATGATTGCGTCCCTCCAAAAAGAATATGGTGTTTTGGCTTGCTTTTGTTTACCTCTGGTTTTATACTAAGTCTATATCGACTAATTGTAAAGTAAGCACAATATTGTGGTGTAGTTACCTTTTGGAAACTATTGGAGGGACTTATATGGAAACAAAAGCGTTGCCAGCCTGCCCGGTGGAGACCACGTTGACGCTGATTGGGGACAAGTGGAAGGTATTGATTCTGCGGGATCTCATGGATGGAACCAAACGGTTTGGGGAATTAAAAAAGTCCATCGGGAGCGTAAGTCAAAAAGTGTTGACGGCACAGCTTCGGGCCATGGAGGAAAGCGGTCTTGTGACCCGAAAGGTCTATGCGCAGGTGCCGCCCCGCGTGGAGTATACACTGACGGAAACAGGGTACAGCCTACAGCCCATTCTGGAAGCAATGCAAAGTTGGGGAGAGGCATATAAAAGAAAACAGTCCTGACATTGCAGCAATTTTTAAATTGCCTCTATAAATTCGAAAGGCATAGTGGGATGCTATACCCGATTCGATACGATCTTCTACGCTTCTCAGTGGTGGGCAGCGGTTGCAGGCGGCTGGAAAATGTCAAAAGAGTGGGTGGGACGGCAATCTTACCGTCCCACCCACTCTTTTTAGCGCAGAATCTATCGGTTTTTGCCGGACAAAGGGTTCGTGACTTGAGCGGTAAATTCCAATCGAAGAGAACTACACACGGACACCCCATTCATGTAGGATAAATTGAATGTAGACGGCAGAAGGAGATTGCCACCAGAGGATATCAATTGGAGCTGCATGTGCTAAAAGTTCCTTCTTACAAAGATGGGCCTCACCGGTAAAATTGACATCGCATTATTTGGTAAATTTACCGACTACCTCATATAGGAGATTGACGTCCAGCGGCTTACTGAGGAAATCGTCCATACCTGCTTCCACCGCAGCATCTTTATCCTCCTGGAAGGAGTTCGCGGTCATTGCGATGATTGGAATGACCGACGCATCGGGCCGGTCCAATGCGCGGATCGCACGGGCCGCCTCCAAACCATTCATCTCCGGCATCTGAATATCCATCAAGATCATCTGGAATGTACCGGGGGCGTTATTGGTAAATTGTTCCACGACCAAACGGCCGTTTTCCGCGCGCTGCACAACGGCGCCCTGTATTTCCAAAAGTTCTATGGCAATTTCTGCGTTCAGATCATTGTCCTCTGCCAGCAGGATATGTACGCCGGCAAGGAGGTTTTTATCCTGCGGGATTTCCTGGACGGGGGGCATTTCCCCAATGGGGAAGGTCAACGTAAAGAAAAATTCGCTGCCGCTGTCCGGAGCACTTTCCAACTGGAGTTCTCCACCCATAAGCCGCACAATACTTTGGCTGATCGGAAGCCCGAGACCGGTCCCCTGGCTTTTAGACGAGGAAGGACCGCTCTGCTCAAATGCGTCAAAGATGCGCTTCTGGTCTTCTTTGGGGATTCCCATGCCATTGTCGATCACCTGGAAACGGAATGTGGCGGTTGCAC
>DBFXIC010000203.1:0-5150 GCA_048455095.1 Anaeromassilibacillus sp. | reverse complement strand
CTGCTTCTTAACGCTCGGGACCAGCTTGTCGATGGTCTCCTGCGGGACTGCCAATGCCTCGTTCAGGACGACTTCCAGGATGCCCTTGTTCACATTCGTGAAGGCAAAGCGCAGGCTGGTGTTCTCGTTCGGCATGGTCAGAGTATAGGTGCAGCCATCGGCCTCAAACGGGATATCCTCGCCGTTGAGCTTTGCACTGGAGAATGCACCGTTCACAGGGGTAAAGGTAAAGGTCAGCTTTTCGCCCGCCAGCACCTTTGCGCCGTAGATCGCATTGGTGGAGATGATTTCGTCTACATTTCCGCTGACTTCCATGGAGGCGTTCCCGCTCCACTGGGCGGTCAGCAGGTGCGACTGCACTTCTGCTTTTTCCACGAAATGAATGATATACGTGCGTGCGCTGTCCGCCATGCCCGCCGCGCAGACCGTAACTTTGGCTGTGCCGGGAACGGCCTCCGCCTGTTCGACGGAAATCCGTGCATACGGCAAATCGGCCTTTGCGAAAACGCTCGGGATCTCGCCTTTTACGGGCGCTTCCACGGTATATTCCATCACATCGTTGCTGAAATCCGAAAGGGTCATGGTCGTGTGCGGCACGTCAAGCCATTCGCCGTCCTTTTCGTACTGGACCTTCCATTCGTCCGGCGCGATGACGCCGTCGTCCCACGCACGGTACCAGTAGACCTCCGCCTGCTTGGCGGTGATCGGTGCGTCAAAGCTGTACTGCACCCAATGCTCGCCGCTGTTCGGGTAGGTGGACCAGGTGTTCTTGGCATCACCACTCTCCGCAGAGGTACTAGTCCCCTTTCCATCGTTCACACTCTCCAGGTTGGTCCAGGCGCAGGTATAGGAGGCGCTGACCGCGGCATCCTGTTCTACATACGTCCCGTCCGCTGTTTGCAGGCGGAACTCCTTCATGCCGACCGGTTTTTTGCCGTTCATCAGCACGCGGAAGTTCTGCGCAGTCACCGGCGTAAAATCGGCTGCATTGAACCGGTTGTACGCCGTGGTATACGGCATGTTTCCGTAGGTGACTTCCGTAATGGGGATATTCTTGAAATCGGCTTCGCCAAGCTGGCCCTGCAGTTTCCACTCCATAATACCAGGAGCGACCTTTTTCACATCGTTCTTAATGTTGAGCCGAATTTTGGTCGTGACCACCGGTTCAAAGGCATAGGCGTCAAACCTGTTCTTGGAAAAGGTGTTGTATTCACCCACAGGTGTCACGGGTACAAATTCTGTGCCATTCCAATAAACGATCTCCAAACCATCCGGAATCTGCACACCGCCGTTGTCGTCATACCACTTGACGTCGCAGCCCCACAGGGAAACCTCTTGGTCAAAGTCATACTGGACCCACGGGTTGATCGGCCCCAGGTAGGCGGTCCATCTGGCATCGGTTCCATCGTTCAACGCCTCGATGGTGTCATAGGGGGATACATAGACAGCGGAAGCTTTCGCGTAGCTTTCCAGCGGACGCTCGGTGCGCGTCTCGCGCAGATAGACCGCCATTGCGCCGCTGTCGCGGTTGTCCCAAGCATAGTAGGGGGTCATAACCAGGTTTGCATCGATGTCTTCATCCTCCATCTGGACCTTTGCATTTGCGACCACCTGCACGGTGGCTTTCACCTGATACGGGTCCTCGCTGGGCGCCTGTGCCAGGGCGATCTCTTCGTCGGTCAACGGCCGTACCGTGATGTTATCCGCTTCAAATGCGCGATTATAGCTGCGCAGGCCGACCTTGCCGGCCTGATGCTCCAAATCTTTAAAGGAACCAATCCGGTTTCCGTCGACAAAATACAGGAACGTATTCTGGTAGGCAATCACCTTCAGCGTATAGGTCTTGCCAAGTTCTACATCGTATGGCTTTTTACCAAGCTGTTGCCATTTGCTGTTTGCCTTGCCGTATTCTGCTCCTTCCAGGCCGATGCCGAAGTAGTAGCCGTGGTAATTGTCCGCCCCGGATCCCTCTTGGGTGGAGCGAAGCAGGATGCCCGCATTGCCGGAATCCGTGCCGTCCTCGCCAAGCGTAATCTCCGCCTCCATGGCGAAGTCACTCCAAGACTCATCCCCGGCGGTCAACTTGATATTGGTGCTCTTTTCAGCGCTGGCCTTTCCACCGGAAAGGTCGATCTTCTGAACGTCGCCCACCTTGGTCCAACGGGCTGCCGCCGCTTCGGAATCCTCGAAATCTTCTGTCAAATTTGCTTCCACATACGGCGGATATTCCACCGGCCGGTCGAATTTAACGTCCTGCAGGTTCTCCACCCATCGGGTGGTGAACACAGCGTCTTTTGGCAGGTAATACTGGTTCACCGGATATTCGTTGTCCACATCCTCCGCTGCATAGACGATGGGTCCGCGTTTTACGGCGACCAGGCCCTTATCCGCTTCCACACGGGGATCAGCATAGGCGCGCTTTGTCTCCATGGCAAAGTTGAGATCGATGGCATCGCCGTCGCTCCAGGTACGGTCCAAGACTACATAGCCCTGTTCGTCCGGCTCGGCGGAGAGCGCCTGCCCATTCAGGGTGATTGTGTTTCTATCCGTCGCCCAAGAGGGGATGCGCAGGCGGAAAGTGAATTCCGTCGGCTGTTCCACATCCACGGTGATGGACGAAGCACCGTTCCACGGCATATCGGTTTCGGTGTGCAGTTCTACCGTATCATCCCCGATCTGCAACGTTGCGTCGTTGCCAACGTACAGATTCTGTGTGATTACATCGCCTTGCTGTGTATAGATATACCCGCCCAGGGCCTCCACCGTGCGCATCAGATTCGGCGGGCAACATGCTGTGCCGAACCACTGGGAACGGTGTTTGTTGCCGCTGCTGCTCATGGGGTTGCCATAGAAGAAGGTTTCTCCCTCGAAATTGACACAGCTGATGATGCTGTTATACAGGCCGCGTTCCACAACGTCCGCGTATTTGCTTTCTCCAAACAGGAGGTTCATCCGCTGGTTGAACATCACATTGGCGATATTCGCACAGGTTTCGCAATAGGCGGTTTCGTTTGGCAGTTCATAGGCGTTCCCGTATGCCTCGTGAGAGGGGTCCGCGCCCACGCCGCCGGTCACATAGGTCTTTTTGTTCTCGATATCGTCCCACAGGGCAAGGAGCACATCGTCATACCGGCCATCCTGTTCCAGCAGATTGACGTCGGCCATACCCGTATACATATATCCAGCGCGCACCGCGTGCCCGACCGCTTCCGTCTGCTCAGTAACCGGCAGGTGGTCCTGGTCATACTGGTTATTTGCGCCGACGCCATGCCGTCCGTCATGGTCGCCGCGGGTGTCCAGGAAGAATTTGGCCAGTTCCACATACGATGTTGCCTTATCTGTGTATTCGCCGCCGATCTCGTTGCAGAGGTTTGCCAGCTTGATCAGTGCAAGTTCGATCTCCTGATGGCCGGGGACCTGCTTCCACTTGCCCTCGCCAAATAGGGAGTTCACATAGTCTGCATTCTTGATCGCCATATCGAACAGGCGGGTATCCTTACCGCCCGTCGCACGGTAGTGCGCCACGGCCGCCTCATAAAAGTGGCCAGCACAGTACAGCTCATGCAGATTAAAATCCCACCACTTGGGGGTGTTTCCGTTTGCATTCAGGATAAAATATGTATCAAAATAGCCGTCTTCGTCCTGTGCATCCACATAATAGGGGATCCATTCTTCCAATTTATCGCGGATATATTGCTGGCCGTCGATGATCTCCTGGTCGCCCATTGGATCGATCTGCAGCGCATAACACATGGATTCCAACACCTTATGCACGTCTGAATCGACATAAAACGCACCTTGGAATGCGCCATGCGCTTCCCCGCGGTGCATCTTCGCGGCATTGATGATATTGGGAATGCCGCCCCCGCCCCGTTCGACGTTTGCAATTCCGGTTGGAATCACCTTACAGATAAACTGTTTTTGACGCGCCCCCCAGAAATCGTCCGTAATTTTCACGTGGGTGAAGTCCACGGATTTTGCAGGTTCCTGTGGCTCCGCTGCGGCTGGGGATGCTGCAAATGCCATTGAAAGACTGGAACACAAAATAGTTGCGCTGAGCAGGCATGCAATCAACTGTTTTTTCATAAATACTCCTCCTTCTTACGATGTATGGATAACCCAGTCTATCAGAAAACAACCGGCCTCCTTCCTGATGGAACTCGATCAGATTTATCGTAACATGCCGTTTTCGCCTTGTATTTATAAAAAAACATCTAAATAATGCGATTTTTTAGCACCATCCTATAAAAGAATTTTCGGTCAATGGAAAGGAAGCTTGACGCTGAAATAGATGGGATTAGCCGCACGTTTTTCTATTGGTTTTTAAAATATTGCGTAAAAAGGGGGAAGCCCCCGGCCAGTGGCCGGGGGCTTCCCTCATTTGGAGACGCTCTCCATCTTTTACCTGTTCTGTGATTCCCTTTGATCGCTCACACAAACCGGGAGTGTGTTCTTTCTGTCCGGCCAACGCCCGGCTTGTTTTTTACACAACCCCCGGGGCCGGCCGTGCGTCCAGGCTCAGGACGCGCAGCGTCGTTCACAGACATACAGCACCCTTCGCACCTGCGTGACTCCCTTTGATCACTCACACAAACCGGGAGTGTGTTCTTTCTGTCCGGCCAATGCCCGGCTTGTTTTTTACACAAACCCCAGGGCCGGCCGTGCGTCCAGACTCAGGACGCGCAGCGTCGTTCGCGGGCACACAGCCCCCTTTGTACTTGCGTGATTCCCTTCGATCACTTACACAAACCGGGAGTGTGTGCTTTCTGTCCGGCCAATGCCTGGCTTGTTTTTTACACAAAGCCCAGGGCCGGCCGTGCGTCCAGGCTCAGCCTGGTTAGCCAATCGTCACGGTACAGTGCTTCACTGCGTTCTGGCCTGCCAGCGTGGTATACACGCCCGTGCTCTGGCCCGGTGTGCCAACCGCATACACTCTGTAGTAACAATCGTTGCCGACCTTCGCTACAAACTGCGTCTTGAGCACATCGCCATTGCCCACTGTGAAGCTTGGCGCAACGTTTCCGTTGACTACCGTCATCTTGAAGCAGTACGCGCTGCCTCTCTTGAGCGTGAAGTTCACCGTCGTGTCGCTCACCACATACGCCTTCTGGCTGGAAATGTTCTGGGCTGCATTGATCAGCGGGTTCGCC
>DBFXIC010000202.1:0-7879 GCA_048455095.1 Anaeromassilibacillus sp. | reverse complement strand
AAAACATCGTGGCAGCGCAGCTTGCGGAAAGATGCCAGGTCACGCTCGCCTATGCCATCGGCGCGGCGCAGCCGGTCATGGTGGAGGTGGACACCTTCGGCACAGGCACGGTGTGCGCCGATGACTGTCTCGCGATGGCGGTGCGGCATGTGTTCGGCCTGACGCCGCTGGAGATCATCCGCACCTTGCAGCTCACGCGGCCCATTTTTGCCCGGACGGCCTGCTACGGCCACTTTGGGCGCGCGGAGTTCCCATGGGAGCGGGAGAACAGGGTGCAGGCACTGCGGGATGCGGTTTTGTAGATATCGACTGCGGGTTTGTGGTATAATAGCCCCAAAGCTGCCGCTTACGCGGTCATACGCATGCGATGAAAGCAATAAAACATGAACAGCCAGAAAAAGGTGGTGAACAGGATGGCCGATGGATTCAAAAAATATATACTGATGCACAAAGAGCTTTCCGTGGCCCGGGTGGTGCTGGATGAAGCAACAGGCTTGATCACCGCGGTGAACGCTGTTGACAATGCGGAACACCTTCCGCTGGGTGTCAATGTGCGGAAAGGCGTCGTGGACCGTGCTGCTCTCAACGAGTGGTGGATGGGCCGTGCGATCCCAGCCAGCCGTGCCGGGCTTCGCCATGCACTGGAAGAACTGAATATAGCCACGCCGCAAAAGCTGCTGGAAAAGTGTCTGGGCCTTAGTTTGTCCGACCAGTATTGGATCTGCCCGCAGGATAGCGGACTGCGCTGGAAAGAAGTGAACTTCTTTGAACACCCATTTTCGGGTGATGTGGGTGAGGTACTGTTTGGCGGCGCGGCTGGAGAAATGCCTGACCTCATGTCTCCGGACAACACTTCAGATGGCTGGCTGCGGAAAAAGTGGGTGATCATGGACGGGGAACGCTGTCTCGTGAAAGGCGGCAGCGGCGCGATCCAACAGGAACCTTACAATGAAGTGATCGCCAGCGGGATCATGGAGAAGCTGGGTATTCCTCATGTGGAATATATGCTCCAGATACGGTCTGCCCTACAGTGTATGCAGAGACTTCATAACGCCGAAAACGGAATACATTCCGGCCTGGTATCTGATGCATACAAAAGCGAAGCCGAATCATGTCTCACTGTATCAGCACTATCTGGAACGGTGTGAAGCGTTAGGGATCCCAGGCGCGGAACGAATGCTGAGCCAGCAGATCGTGCTGGACTACATCATTGCCAACGAGGACAGGCATCAGGGCAATTTTGGAGCTGTGCGGGATGCGGAAACGCTGGAATTCATATCTCCCGCGCCGGTTTTTGACAGCGGGTCTGCACTGTGGTTCGAAATGCCGACACCACAGATCCGGGCAGGGGCAAAAACCGCCTGCAAACCATTTAAAACCACGCATGAGGAACAGCTGCAGCTGGTGACGGATTTTGCATGGCTCGACCCATCCGCGCTGGTTGGGCTGGATGACGTTGTTCGGGAAGTGTTTGCCGGATCGGACTTTGTGGACGGCCCGCGTGCTGAAGCGATCGCCGGGGCTGTCGCGGAACGGACGGAGCGGGTGAAAGAGTATATCCGCACCAGGGAATATGGCAGGGACGATGCAGCGCACGATGTGAAAAAGAATATCGCGTACAGCGGTAAAGAACGGCGCAGGCGGGATGACATGGAACGATGACGCTTTTCCATATTTCATCACATATATATGTAAGAGAAAAAACAACAGGCGGCTTGTGAGTGATCACAGGCCGTCTTTTTGTTGGAACAGGGGGGTGAAAAACTGTACTTTGAAAAGGAAGAGCTCCGGCAGGCAAAACAGATGTCGGCGATAGAGTTCTTGAAGCGGTACCGGCCGGAAGAACTGGTGCGCTGCGGTACGGGCGAATACGAGCTGCGCAGCCACGACAGCTTCAAGATCAGCGAGAGCACCAGCCTGTGGCACTGGAAAAGCCGGGACATTGGCGGAAAAAGCGCGCTGGACTACCTTGTCCGTGTGGAGGGCGTTCCCTTTACAGACGCGGTGCGGTATCTGCTGGAGCAGGATGCGCCCGCATACGTCCCGTGCCGGAAAATCGAAGAACGCAGGCCATTTGTCCTTCCTCCGGCGGCGCGTGAAGAATACAGGGTGGAGTTGTATCTGCAAAGCCGTGGTGTCAGCCTGGATGTGATCCGCTACTGCGTATCCAGAGGGATCTTGTACGAAAGCCTGCCGTATCACAGCTGTGTGTTCGTAGGCCTCGACCGGAATGGCGTCCCGCGCTATGCCGCGCTGCGTTCGACCTGTGACGGGCCGAAAGCGTTCAAGGGAGAACAGGCGGGAAGCGACAAACGGCATTCCTTTTGCATCCCGCCGGAGGTGAGAAGCCGGCGTGCCGCAGTGTATGAGGCAGCGCCGGACGCACTGGCCCACATGACGCTGGAGGGCGGGCGCGCGGACAAATACAGGCTGTCGCTGGGCGGGATCTATGTCCCCCGGGACACATCGACAGACCGCCCGGCCAAATCTCCCGCCGCACTGGAAGCCTTTCTGCAAAACCATCCCGAAGTGGATGAGCTGGAGCTCTGTACGGACAACGACCGCGCGGGCCGGTGGGCAGCGCAGAACATCGCCAAACACTATTCGAAGGAATATATGGTCACCGTGAATCTGCCGCCCATAGAGGGATACGATTGGGCGGATATGGCGAAAGAAGAAAAAGAGAAACGGGCCGCCCGAAACAGGGCGGCCTGCTTGGATAGGGAGTTGTAGAAATAGAAGAAAATATACTTAGGGTAATATCTCCCCTCACGGCGGAATTCGTTCCGGACAGATGGAGCGGGGAGGATGAGATACAGGATCTGGACGGCCGGGGCATGATGCCCTACCGGGAACAAATCGAACAGGCTGTTGCAGAACAGGCGGTGGATCTTCTTGCGTACTATGACGGGCCGGATGAAGTTCGGGAGCACCTTGTCAGCATCATCCCGTCGGTTGCGGTGCAGGACGGAAAGCTGTGCGGCTGTACGGCCATCACGTACCGGCAGGACCTGTCCGAACACCAGTGGAACGCACTGTTCCGGGATATCGCGGGCCAGTATTCGGATGGTTGGGGCGAAGGATTTGAGCAGAGGGATATTGAAGTGGATGGAGGCATTCTGAACGTCCATTTCTGGCAGCCGGACGGATTTGAAATGGTCCCCATTGCGGTAAGCAGTGCGGAACAGACTGTGCCGGAACGCCCGAGGATGGAGCTGGCGGGCCATGACGGAAATATTTTCGCCATCCTGGGCCGGGCGGCAAAGCTGCTGCGGGAGAATGGGCAGAACGCGGCGTCGGTCGAGATGCGCAGGCGTGTGACGCACTGCGATAACTACTACAAGGCGCTGGGGATCATCAGCGAATATGTGGAGACGGAGCTGTCTGTTCCGCGAGACCTGCCGCCCGATCCGGCACGCCGCAAAAAGGAAAAACAGCATGGGGGTGAGGTCCGATGAGCGGCACGCTGTTGGAACGCCTGCAGCAGAAAGTGGACGCGGAGCTGGAACAATACAGATCCGGCCTGCTCAGCCAGGGCGCGCAGGCGGTCATGGACAGCGCTTACGAGCTCTCGGTAAAGAGTGAGCTGGCGGCCCGGGTGGACTGTGCATTCCTGGATCGCCGGCAGCTCAAGGGCCTGCTGGCGCAGGAACGTCCGCTGCAATACGTCTATGACCGGTGGGAACCGGACCATGCGGTGATCGGCGATCTGCTGGCGGATACGGTGTATGCCGCGGGCCGGGAAGCGGACAGGGAATGCATTACAGACCAAAAAAGAAAGCGTTCACAGGAACGGTAACGAGGAGGATGCGGTTGACAGAAAACGAAAATGAAGAACTGAAGGATATCATGGTGGAGGGGTTTCCGGTGCTGGAACACACGGGCGGCGATGGGTGGACGCTCCTGTATGGGGACACGCTCAGCATCGTGCGTGCGTTTAAGCCCGGCGTGTTCGATGCGGTGATCACCGACCCGCCCTATGCCAGCGGAGGTACGAAGCCCAGTGAGAAAAACCGGACGACCACACAGAAATACAGCAGCATGCGCGCGGACAAGGCGCTGCCGGATTTTGACGGAGACCAGAAAGACCAGCGGAGCTGGACGCGCTGGATGGCGGAATGGCTGAGCGATGTGCGCAAAGCCTGCAAGCCGGGGGCTGTGCTGTGCGTGTTCATTGACTGGCGCATGGCTCCGTGCCTTTCCGATGCGATCCAGTGGGCCGGGTGGATCTGGCGCGGTCAGGTGGTATGGGACAAGATGACGAGCCGGCCGCAGAAAGGCCGGTACCGCCAGCAGAGCGAGTACATGCTGTGGGCGTCCAACGGCCCGCTTCCCATCGACCGTCCGGTGGGATGTCTGCCGGGCGTGTTCCGGTACACGAACCCGGCCAAACGCATCCATGTGACGGAGAAGCCGTTGCAGCTCATGCGGGATATCGTGCATATCTGTGTGCCGGGCGGACGTATCCTCGACCCGTTCGCGGGAGCGGGCACGACCATCCTTGCCGCTGTGCAGGAAGGGTATGAGGCAGTGGGCGTCGAAGTGACGGACGCGTACTACAGGCTGGGCGGCGACCGTGTGCGCACGGCGCTTGCAGACGGTGATGAACGGACGGCGAAAGCGTCCAACGGAGAACAGGGCATCCAATTGGATGCCCAAAAGAGATGAACACGGAGGGGGCAGGCATCTACATTGGATGCCTGCTTTCCTGTTGAATGTATGGAAAGGATCTGAAACGAAAATGGAAAAAGCATTTGCATACATCTGTGCGGCACAGGACGCCGCACCCCGCCTTCTGCGCAGATACTGCCACAAGGTATACGAATTGGGATATGTGCCCATCTGCCCAAAACTGAGTTTGCCGCAGTATCTGAGCGAGGACGTGCCCGAAGAACAGCGGGCCATGAGCCAGATCAGCCAGCAGCTTTTGCGCCGGTGCCGGATGCTGGTGGTGTGCGGAGGCGAGATCACGGCCGCGATGGCGGGCGAGATCGGGGCAGCGGAAAAGCTGAAGCTCATCTGCACCACGCTGGACGGCCTTGCGAAAATCAAAGAACAAAATGAATGAAAATGTAGTGACAATGTGTTGACAAGTGAGGGGGACGAGAGTATAGTAAAAGGGGTGATTAGTGTGGATGAAAATTTGAATGTTGCATCTATGGCAAAAACAAGTTCTTTTCAAATGCGAATTAATCCAACGGTTAAGAAGCGCGTGGAAGATATATATGCAGATTGCGGAATGACTTTGACTGATGCGATCAATATCTTTATTCAGCAGTCCATTAATGTAAAAGGTCTTCCCTTTCTTGTAACACAGAGCAGCAAGGAGGCTTTGCACGAACAAGCGGCTGCATTGCTGATGGCCGAGCTGAAAAAAGGAGAGAACTCTGTCCACAGTGATGAGGATTGGATTTCCGAAGAAGAAATGCTGACAGAATTGGGGCTCGGGCGATGATACTGCGATATACCCCAAGAGCCCGAACAGATCTTAGAGAGGTGCAAGAATACATCAGTACAACGCTGAAAAATCCAGCTGCCGCAGATCGTATTGTAGCAAAAATTTTGGAAAGCTGTTCGCTCTTAAAAGGACAGCCGTACATGGGTGCAGCACTGGCTGAAAAAGTGGGACGTGAAACCGATCTGCGATATTTGATATCTGGAAAGTATATCGTTTTTTATCGAGTGGGGCAGGAATCCATATCGATTATTCGTATTTTGGATGGCCGGATCAATTATATGCGCGTTCTGTTTCAGTAAAAGTAGAAAATTCAAAAATGCAGAAGAAAAAGTCAAGGCATTCAGATGCTTTGGCTTTTTTCTTTTGCCAGACGAGGACTGGAACGGCAAGCATAGCGCGTGGATATCCACGCACGCCTTTGGGGAGAACCCCAACCCCCCGATCATCAAGAAAGAGGTGGAACAGCGCTGAAAGAAAAAATATATGCTGCGTTTGCGAAAAACGCAAAGTCCATGGAGGGCCTGCGCAATAATACAGTGCAGTATGTGCCGGGCGTTTTGAAAATTTCCAAAGCACTCATCCTCAGCCTGGAGGATTACGAAAAGCTGGCGGAGGATATTTCGCCGGAATATCCATTTCTGAAAGATAATCGTGACCTTATGAAAGCAGACCCCGGCGGGCGCTTCCATGCCCTGCTGGCTATGACGGAAACAGGTTCGGAAGGAATGCTGCTCGCCCAGGGAAAGAGCGGCCTGTATGTGGGCCTCAGCAGGGATGTGCAAAAACTGGATCTGCAGGGAATCCCCACAGAGCGGATCAAATTGGAAGAACCAACCGTGTATCAGGAACGCGCTGTATTCTACCGCAAGCCATGCAATGTCGAAGATATCAAGAATCAAGATCCGAGGCGAACAACATCGGAGCGGCAGATGAATTTCCGGGTGGAGATGGTGGTCGTTCTGGAGGATGCGCAGTACGGGCAATTCAAGAAAATCGGCTTGCAGGAAAATCAGCTCTTTGTGTTTATAAACAACGAGAAGATGTGGTTCGACTCCGGCGATCTTTGTTGGCATTGCCTGCTCATCAAAGGGGAGAACAGCAAAGACGGCATTCTTGTGGACGCGGAAGGATACGCCTACGCCCGCTATGCGGCGTTTGTTCCTGACTGCGATAGGCTACGACTGAAGGATGTGCCGGTGCGGTATGAATACCCGGCGCGGGCGCCAGAGCGGCAGAAAAGCAAAGGCAGGGATGAGGCACGATGAGAAAACGGGAACATGTGATCCCTCTGCGGCTGAACAAAAAGGAGATGGTGTACCTCGAAAAGCAGGTGGCGATGAGCCGGATGCCGCGTGAGGAATATCTGCGTGCGCTCGTCATGGGCGGCGAGGTGCGTGCCCGGCCCTGTACGCATCATGCCGATCTGCTGCGCAAGGTGGCAGGTCTGTGCAACAATGCCAATCAGCTGGCCCATGTGGCCAACCGCACGGGCCAGGCCAGCCAGCAGAGCGTGGAAGAAATGACACGGCTTGTGCGGGCGGTATGGCGCGCCGTGAAAGAACAATGGTGACAGGGAATGGCATATACGAGTATCCTTGCCGTGCACCGCCTAGGACGCAGCGTGGAGTATGTAACGAATAAGGATAAGACAGTACGTCCCCGGCCAGACAGCGCCTCATCCCTGCAGGAGGCTGTGGACTATGCCCACAACCGGGAGAAAACAGAATGTGATGTATTCGAAAGCGCCATCGGCTGTACACTGGAAACAGCCTTTGAGGATATGCTGGCCAATAAGAAGCGGTGGGAGCAAATGGACGGTGTACAGGGCTATCATCTGGTGCAGAGTTTTGCCGAGGGGGAACTGACACCGGAGCTGGCGCACCGGATCGGGCTGGAACTGGCGGAAAAGCTGCTTTGCGGGAAATATCCCGCCGTCATTGCGACGCATCTTAATACGCGCTGCCTGCACAATCATATCGTGTGGGATTCCGTGGCGATGGACACCGGGCGAAAATATCGAAGCAACGCCCGGAGTTACTATACAGAGGTGCGCGCACTGTCGGACAGGTGATGTTACAGGCAGCAGAAGTCAAAGAGGATGACGAGGACTACGAGTCACCTTTGGATATGCTGTTTGCACGCCTCGAGATGCGAGACCCGGAGAGTGTTGCGCTCAAACAATACCGGGTTTACAAAATGGCGGCAGGTGATATATGCTCTAAGTGACTTCTTAATCATGATTTTGTCATGGTTAGTGAAGCAATCACTTAGAGTATTTTTGTTTCAGGAGGTACAGCTATGAGAAACGAAAAAATCACCCCACTGTACGAGCGCCTGAGCCGGGACGATGAGTTACAGGGCGAGAGCAATTCCATATCCAACCAAAAACAGATGTTAGAGGATTTTGCCCGCCGGAATGGG
>DBFXIC010000201.1:0-14894 GCA_048455095.1 Anaeromassilibacillus sp. | reverse complement strand
GGATCTGGCGTCGTTGCCAATGACGCGTATTTTCGTTTTTCCAAATTGGGTTTGTTATGCAATGTATTTATTGATTCACATAGTCAACTTACTCGGTCTCTGTTAACGGGGCCAACGGATTTGGTTGTCGCCATTTCCCATTCTGGTTGTTCAAAAGATTTGTTAATAGCGTTGACAAAAGCAAAGGCAAGCAAGACGCCGATTCTCGCTGTGACACAATTTGGGAACTCGCCAATTACAAAACTGGCGGACGTAACTCTTTTTACATCGTCTCAGGAAACCATTTTCCGGCATGATGCAATGGCCTCCCGTATCGCTGAAACCGTATTATTGGATAGCCTCTTTACCTGTGTCGCTGTAATGCGCTATGAAGAAGTTGTCAAATATTACGACAGTTCATGGGAAGCGCTGAAACATATGCGAGTAGAAAACCTCAAGGACCTTTAAGGCTGCAACTGGAGCGCCAATAATGATTCCGTGTAAATGCGATAATAGAGAAAGGAGGATTTTGCAGCACGGAAACAACGGCTATTCCGAAATAAAGAGAGGAGTAAAAAAATGAAAAGGATCCTTCGTCGGAGCATCGTATGGATGCTGTCCCTTGTGTTTGCGTTAGCGTGTTTTACGACAGCTATGGCGGAACCGAAAGAAAACCTGATTTATGCTCAAAGCATCGCAATTACCTCTCTGGATCCTGCGGGAATGCAACCTCAGGGGTATCCGGCAGGATATGAGGCAGCTTTCGCTATTCATAACGGTCTTGTCCGCTTTGCAGAGGACTTGAGCTTCGAACCTGATCTGGCGGAAAGCTGGACAACGTCAGAGGACGGTCTCACCTGGACTTTTACACTTCGCAAGGGCGTAAAATTTCATGATGGGACGGACTTTAATGCGGATGCGGTTGTTGCGCACTTCACCCGCATGATTGACAGTACGGTGAATCTTGGCGCTTATTCACTGTGGGAACCCATTGTATCGACGGAAAAGATTGATGATTATACTGTAGCCGTAACCACCAGTACGCCGTATAGTGCATTTTTGAATGTTATGGCGCATGGTTCAGCCCTGATTCCCAGTCCCACAGCTGTAGCAGACGATCCTGACGGCTATGCGCTTCATCCTGTAGGGACAGGCCCATATAAGGTAGAAAAATTCGAACCGGGTACGGAACTGGTCGTGGCGGCAAATGCCGATTACTATGAGGGTGTTCCCGAACATCGGACGGTAACTTTCCGTTTTGTAGGCGATGCGTCTGCTAGGGTTTTTGCTCTGATGAGCGGTCAAGCGGACGTAATTGATAAAGTGCCGGTAGAATTTACCGCAGAGCTTGCTAGCAATCCTGATATTAACCTGATTGCAAAACCTGGTTTGCAGGTGTTTGGAATCGGACTAAACCAGCGCTCGGAGATGTTGCAGGAGAAAGAGGTCCGCCAGGCGTTGAACTACGCAATAGATAAAGAAGCAATTTCCAAGGTTCTGTTCATGGGTTATGCTACGCCGCTGACTAGTCCGCTGGCACCTAATACCACCGGCTCGACGGCCCTGACACCTTATACCTGCGATAAAGAAAAGGCAGAGGAACTACTGGATAAAACAGGTTGGTTAAAAGGAGCGGATGGAATTCGTGAAAAAGAAGGAAAGAAACTTGCACTGACACTTATCACACCTGAAGGCATGTATGATAAAGATGTAATTTTGTCCGAAACGATTCAGGCACAGCTTCAGGCAGTCGGTGTGGAAGTGACCATTCAAAAATACGAAAGCGCAGTTTATTGGGATCAACTGAAGGTTCCAGCTGAAAGTGCTACATATGATATGGCATTGTGGGGATATAATCCTTCCCATGGAAATGGACAGATTCACTTGGAATCTCTGTTTACTGCCAATGCCTCTGAGAGCGAAAAGCCTTTGTTGTGGAACTTTATCTGGTATGACAATTCGCGCGTCACAGAACTTTTGAATGCAGCCAAGGAAGAAGTGGACACTGAAGCATTTAATGAATTGATGAAAGAAGCACAAGAGATACTTTGGGATGAATGTCCCTATATTTGGCTGTACTCCAACAATATTATTTCTGCGGCACGCACCGATGCCGGTAGTACCACTGTTTTGCCTGTTGTTTTTACGCTAATACACTGAGCAGAAGGCAGGCTCCTGTCCCTGCGTATCCCGGAAGGGATGCGCAGGGAAGCGGAGAAAGGAGACGGAGGCCTTGACCAATTATATTGTACGTCGCCTTTTAAATTTGGTTTTGCAGGTTTTTTTCATTGCTTCGCTTATGTTCGTTATTTTTCGGCTTCTTCCAGGAGACCCGGCAACACTTATCCTTGGCCCGTCGGCAACACAGACAGAGATTGATCGGTTGCGCGAATCTATGGGACTAAACAATAACCTAGCAACGCAGTATTTCGATTATTTAAAACAACTGTTTACGGGAGATCTGGGTTATTCCACCTCTTATGGCCAGCAGGTAATAGAGGTTCTGAAGCCGCGCATCTGGCCGACTGTGAAGTTGATGCTGTGTAGCATTGTAACAGCGGTCGTTATCGGAGTGCCAGCCGGATTGCTTTCCGGAGCCTATCCACATTCCAAACTTAGCAAGGGACTTTTGATGACCTGGGTGGGGTTGCTGGCTATTCCTAATTTTTGGCTAGGACTTCTTTTGGTTCAGCTTTTTGCAGTTAAACTTGGATGGCTTCCAGCCATTGGCTATGGTAGCACCGCGGCTATGGTTTTGCCAACGGTTGCGGTAGCTGCCCGACTAATCGCTTTAATTGCTCGCATGACCCGTTCATCTGTTCTTGAGATATCTGGCGAAGACTTTGTGAGCTTTGCTCAGGCAAAGGGTCTAAAAAACCTGAGGGTGATAGGAAAGCATATCCTTCGTCCAGCGCTTCCTCCGGTGATTACAATGATTGGCATGCAAGCAGGTTACTTGCTTGGCGGATCAGTGGTTATTGAAAACTTGTTTTCTTATCCCGGAATGGGGCAGTTGCTTCTATCTGCAGTCAGCATGCGTGATTATGATCTAATGCAAGGCATTACATTGTTCTTTGTATTTGCATTTTTAACCATCAACCTGATCGTGGATCTCGGCTATGGGAAAATTGATCCTAGAATTAGGTTTGAATAGGAGGGTGACGATGACTCGGATTGAGATAAGACCCCGAAGGGTCACCCGAAAGCTGAAGGAATTTTTCGGAGAAAAAAGCTTAGCAGCGGGGATAGTTATCCTTGTTATATATTGTGTGGTAGCGCTGCTGGTGCCGATCATGATTGATGAAAATCCGGGCAATCTCATGGATGCGCTTCAGCCTCCTTCTGCCGAGCATCCATTTGGCACGGATGAGGTAGGCAGGGACCTGATGCTCCGCGTCTTTGAAGGATGCCGCATGGACTTGGTCATTGCATTGGCTGGTGTAGGATTTGCCTATATTTTGGCACTGCCATTTGGCCTTTGCGCAGGTTATTTTGGTGGAAAAACTGACCGTATTATTTCCACCGTTTCCGAATCGCTACTGACCTTTCCTTCGATGGTTATGGCTATTTTTATTGTAACGGTCTTCGGATCAAGTATTTCTGGCTTGGTTATTACCATCATGCTCACACAGGCACCTCAAATGATACGGTATATTCGGGGCTTTGTGATGCAGATTCGCAGCATGGAGTACATTGAGGCTGCCAAAGCTGTAGGAAGCAGAACGCGGTATGTTCTGCTCAGGCATGTTTTACGCAATACCGTAGGAAATACGGCTGTCGTGTTAAGCCTTTTGGCCAGTGAAGCCGTGCTGACGGCATCTGCATTGGGCTTTCTCGGATTGGGAGTCCAGCCTCCCACAGCTGAACTGGGCACAATGCTGAGCAGAGCAAGAATGTATTTTAGTATGGCACCTAATCTGATGGTTTTTCCAGGTTTGTTCATCGCCCTGTTGATACTTGGATTCAATCTGACGGGTGATGGCTTGCGTGACAAAATCGACAGCCGGAAGGAAACGCGTTGAATTTTATATTAATTCGGAAAAGGAGCATCCTTATGGACAGAATAATGGAACAAAAGCTGCAACGACTTGGAGAGGTGATCGATGCGCTAGTAGCAAAAGATTATACGGCACGTGGAATTTCACATGAACTATACGATTATGTTCGAAAGAATACGGGGGCCCCACTATGCATGAGCGCAATGACCGCATTCGCTGAACGAGTAAAACCGGGCGACCGTGTAATGATTTTTACGGGCTGGCCCAGTCGATCGTGGCTCATTGGAAATCTGACCGAAACGGATGGCCCTGTAGGCGCTGCCATTCTGGCAAGAGCATTGGAAGAAGCATTTCACGTAATTCCTATCTTGGTAATGGCACCGGCTTTAACTAGCTTTGGAGAGATAGGACTCCGTGGCGCCGGACTGATTGTATCAGATTTGGAAACAGCGCTGCGCTCTAAACCTGGCCCGCCGCAGGCGGCAGTAGCAGCGGTTGTGTCCCTAGCAACGGAGAATAACGAAGCGGCGCGTCAGGCTGAAAGATATCTGGAAAGAATTGCGCCTACAGCTCTGATTTCCATTGAATTACCGGGAGCAAACAGTGCAGGATGCTATCATAATGTAACGGGACGTGAGGTGCCTTCGGAACTGGTTATGAAGGCAGACGAAGTCTTTCGCAAGGCGCGCTGCAACGGCATAATGACAATTGGTATCGGGGATGGGGGAAATGAGCTTGGCATGGCCAATGCTGCGCCAGCTATCGCGCAATATTTAAAAAATGGTGCGGTAGTGGCACCTGCAACACCCGTGGATTATTTGGTGGTCAGCTGTATCTCCAACTGGGGAGCCTTGGGAATGGCAGCGTGTGCCGCAGCAATAAAACAGTCCCCGGAACTGTTTGCGCATATTGATATACTTCGTATTACAGAGAAACTCAGCGATGCAGGCGCGATTGACGGGCTGACAGCCTATGTCGATCCCAAAAATGATGGAACTACACAAAGAGTTAACCAGGGACTAACCGATTTGATGGCCATGGCGGTTCGTATGCATATTGAAGGATGGAACAAAGAATAGGAGGCCAAGACATGAATCCTTATAAGCAGCTGGGCCTTTCTGAAATTATCAATGCCGCAGGGAAAATGACCTATTTGGGGAGCTCATCATTGGAAGAATCCGTCATTGAGGCTATGTCGCAAGTAGCCAGAGGCTATGTTGATATGGAGCACCTTAAACAAACCGTAGGAAGGCGAACGGCTGAAGCGCTGGGAGCAGAAGCGGCCTGTGTTACAGCCTGCTGTGCGGCAGGGATTGCGGTTTCGGTTGCAGCGGTGCTGACGGGTGAGGATTTATACCGTATTGAAAGACTGCCCAGAGTGACATGGAAACCTTGCAAGATCATAGTCCAAAAGGGACACATGGTGAACTTTGGTGCAAATATTGAACAGGCCATTCGTATGACAGGAGCAGAAATCATAGAGATTGGCACTGCTAACAGCACAAAGTCCTATCACTTGGAGGGCGCTTTGGATGGCGAGATCGCAGGTATTGTGCATGTTATATCCCATCATACAGTTCAAAATGGCATGCTTGGGCTTGAAAACGTGATCGAAATTGCCCATAGACATCATGTGCCTGTAATTGTCGATGCCGCTGCCGAAACGGATCTAACGCACTATGTAGCATCGGGAGCGGATTTGGTTGTGTTCAGCGGACACAAAGCGATAGGAGGTCCGACGTCTGGAGTGATTGTCGGAAAAGAGAAGCTGGTTCGTGCCTGTCAGATGCAGGACAAAGGTCTTGCACGAATGATGAAGGTCGGAAAAGAAAATATTGTTGGATTTTGCTTTGCTCTCGAAAAATATCTTGCGACTGACGAACATCAACGGACTGCTTCACTTGAAAAACTGGTTGAGAGGCTCAAAGAAGCGTTGGATGGACTCAACGGAATATCCACAAGGATCAGCTGGGACGCTACACGACCGATCCCGCGCCTGCAAATGATCGTTGAGAAAGGCAGCCCCTTGATGCCCGGGCAGCTCATCGCAAAACTGGAGGCAGGCAATCCTTCCATTCGAACACGGAATCATTTGATGGACGAGGGGATTATTCAGTTTGATCCCAGAGAAATGAAAGAAGATGCAATCCCTGTGATCAAAGAACGGTTGAAAAAGCTGCTTGAACGTAAAGCGTAACAGGGGGAAGAAAATATGTGGTCAATATTTGATAAGGGCTATCATAGGTCGATTTTAATCAATATTCAATGCAGTAATTTTGATGATGCATTGCAGGCCTCAAAACGTTTTTCAGGAACATTGGTAGGGGTGATGGCAAAAAGTTTCTTTCACCTTCAGCAGGGTATTGCTTTTGCTCATCAGCTCCGCGATGCAGGAATCATGGTTTCGGCTGGCCTTGGAGATGGATGCCCAAATCAATGGGAACGAGCCTTGAAACTGGCGCTGAATGCCAGAACAGAGCATCTCAATCAGGTATTTCCGGTGGCCGCCTTATCTCAAAAAGCATTGGAGCAGGCTGGCGTCGATACCTGCGTTAATGCCCTCATCCGACCTTCCGGACGTCCAGGGCTCGTAAATATTTCTACAGGGCCTTTCAGTGAACAGGCAGCTGAGGCGATAATTCCCGCAGAAACCGCGGCGGCAATGCTCAGTGAGGCGGGCGTCAGAAGTCTGAAGTTTTTTCCTATGGAGGGTACTAAGGCGTTGCCTGAAGCCATTGCTCTTGCTAAAGCGGCGGCGCGCTACGATATGATTCTTGAGCCAACAGGAGGGTTAACCCCTGAAAATGTTGGGCCAATCGTGGCTGCACTTTTGGACGCGGGAGTTACCCATATTATACCGCACCTCTACGGCTCATTAAAGGACGCGACTACAGGAAATCTGGATATTGGCAGGTTTGAAAAAGCAGTTGCAGCTATTGAGACACATGCGTAGGCTCATGAGAGGATAAAATGATGCGACAGACTTATCTGGCGCTTGATGTTGGCACCACAAATGTGAAGGCAGCTGTTGTGACGAGTTCAGGGGATATAATCAGACAGCAAAGTTGTCCTGTACCGGTGTCAACCTTCTCGGAATATATGGAGGCAGATGCTCGGGAACTGCTTGAAACGGTGCTTGGTTTAATCAGGGAATTGCGGGTGGACCATTCGGTTGGCGCGATGGCGCTGTCATGCCAGATGGCAGGTCTGGTGGTTCTTGACAATCAAGGAAAGGCACTGTTTCCCATCATCCTCGGAATAGATCGTCGGGGTGAAGCGTATCTCGGCGATCTGAACAGATTGTTGGGAATGGATCAGATCTACGGTCAGACCGGCTGCCCAGCGCAAGGAACATACTGGCCGGGAAAATGGCTGTGGCTTAAGGAGAAATATCCACGCACCGTGGTACAGGCGGCTTTCATTATGGGAATTAAGGAATATCTGCTTCTGCAACTGTGTGGTCGCTGGGACTGCGATTATGTGACGGCTTCTGCAACCCAGGTGTTTTCTCAGCCGCTTGGGTCCTGGTGGCCTGAGATGATGGGAGCCCTCGACTTGCATAAAGAGCAGCTCCCCACTCTTGGCAACCCTTCGGACTGCCTTGGAAGGGTTAGGCCATCCATCAGGAAGAGGCTGGATCTTTCGGAAAACATGACGGTGCTCTTGGGCGCGGGGGATGGATTGATTTCCAGTTTGGCATCTGATGCACTGCAACCGGGAGATCTTTGTGTCTCCATGGGGACCACGGTGGTTACACGGTATTTAACTTCGCAGTTTTTACCAAAGGTCGGAGAAAACGCTTTTTACCAGAGAATAGACGGCGTAAGTTACCTTAAGGGCGAACGTGTCAGCCTGGCGGGAAGACGGATTGAGTGCATGAGGGTACGGGCGCAGGGAAGAGAAGAACCAGTAGAACAAGCATACTACTGGCGGGGAGAATTACACGGAGTTGAAAAGCTCAATGCCGCTCAACAACTCAGAGCGCTACTTGAAGGAATTCTATTTGATCTGTTTCATACGCATGGCAGTATGGTCGCGGATGGAAAGATTCGACGAATTTGTTGCAGCGGAGGGGGAAGCGCAAACAGTTCATGGATGCAGGCGATGGCAAATCTATTTCAGATCCCTGTCGTCGTGTTTGAGGATCACGAAATTCTCAGGGGATTGGCTGCCATATTTCAGCAGTATGAAAACCCATCCATGCCTCTGTTGGGCTGGAGACCCAGGACCGTCGGACGGGTCTATAGGCCGCAGATAGACTCTGGCTTGACACAAAGGTATCATCAGTATGCCGCACATATGCTCGACAACGCAAAAGGGGATGGTGAGAATGGAACCGGCATTGGTTGATATTCAAGAGTTGGAAGTCAGCTATCTTCAGCAGGGAAAACGGGTATCTGTAGTTAAGGATGTGAGTTTTACCATCGGGCAAGGAGAAATTGTAGGCCTGGTAGGAGAATCTGGCTGTGGAAAGAGCGTTACTTCACGAGCTATTATTGGGATGATCAAAAGGCCTGGACGCATTGAAAACGGAACCATCCGGTTCGATGGCAAGGAACTTACCTCTTTATGTTCAAAAGAATATCAGAAGGTTCGTGGCAAAGAAATTGCCATGATATTCCAAGAACCGATGACTTCGCTTAACCCCGTTTATACTATTGGCGAACAACTTATGGAAACCATTTTGACTCATTTGAAGATGACAAAAGCCCAAGCTAAGGAGCATGCATTAGACATGCTTAAAAAAGTTGGCATCTCTATGCCTGAACAGCGTTTTTTGCAATACCCGGGAGAACTCTCCGGAGGGATGCGCCAGAGAGTTATGATTGCCATAGCGCTAAGCTGTAATCCCAAGCTCCTTATTGCTGATGAACCCACAACTGCATTGGATGTAACGATACAAGCCCAAATCCTTGATCTTATGCGAACGCTGTGCCGTAGCCAGCAGATGAGCACATTGGTAGTAACTCATGATTTGGGTGTGGTTGCGGAGCTTTGCCAACGCGTAATTGTGATGTATTCTGGCGAAGTTGTAGAGATGTCCAACGTTAAAGAAATTTTTGACATACCGCTACATCCTTATACTCAGGCTTTGCTGAAGTCTATCCCACAGATTGGCATTCGTTCTGAAGAACTTTATACCATCCCGGGCATCGTTATGCCTCCAGCTAAACAAGAGAAAGGATGTCGGTTTCATCCTCGCTGCGATCGTTGCCAGCAACGGTGCACAGAGCAGAAACCTCCTTTGGTGCAACTTGAGGGCGGCCGGCAAGTAAGATGCTGGCTGTATGAACAGGAGGGATAATATATGTCACAGAAAGTCCTGCTGCGAGCAGAACATATTCAAAAATACTTCCCAATAAAGAAGGGATTACTTGGAAGGTTTAGAGGATATGTAAAGGCAGTGGATGACGTCTCTTTCGATGTGTTCGAGGGGGAGACATTGGGAATTGTTGGTGAATCTGGATGCGGTAAAAGCACGCTTGGCAGATGCCTCCTGTCACTTATACCTTTGACTTCTGGCCAAGTTCTGTTTCGCAATCAGAATATCCAGATGATGCCTCCCGATAAGTTGCGCGAACAGAAAGCAAATATGCAGATCGTTTTTCAGGATCCTTATGGTTCTTTGAATCCTAGATTCAAGGTTTGGGAGATTATTGCAGAACCGTTAATTGCTCACGATCGGATGAAAGGAAAGGAACTGCGGCCTGCGATCGCACGCCTGATGGAAGATGTAGGTTTGAATGCCGAGTATATGGACCGATATCCCCATGAATTTTCTGGCGGTCAGCGGCAAAGAATCAGCATTGCCCGATCCCTGGCACTCAACCCTCAGTTCATTGTCTGTGATGAAGCTGTTTCCGCTCTGGATGTGTCCACACAATCTCAGGTGCTTAATCTGCTCAAAAAACTGCAAAAAAAGTATGGACTCACATACTTCTTTATTTCACATAACCTCAGCGTGGTCAACTATATCTCCGACCGCGTAGGGGTCATGTATTTGGGCAAGATCGTCGAAATGGCAAATGTGGATGAACTTTATGGGCATTATCTTCATCCTTATACCCAAGCACTTCTCTCGGCAATCCCATCTATCCGTACAGTTGCGGGAAACCGCATTATTCTTGGCGGAGATGTTCCAAGTCCGACAAATCCTCCGCAGGGTTGCGCTTTTCATCCACGCTGTTCTCGTTGCAAGG
This sequence comes from Anaeromassilibacillus sp., assembly GCA_048455095.1. Lineage (GTDB taxonomy): Bacteria > Bacillota > Clostridia > Oscillospirales > Acutalibacteraceae > Anaeromassilibacillus. Next base: position 4,717 of record DBFXIC010000201.1, on the reverse strand, counting down.
AAAAGTGTCGCACCTGCATGCCTTCGTTCAGGCAGGTGGAAGAGAACCATTGGGTAGCCTGCCATTTTCCTCTATAAGCATGGAGCATAAACAGATATGGATATTTTCGTATGCATCAAACAGGTGCCCAGCACGAACAAGGTGCAGGTGGATGAAAAGACGGGCGTCCTCAAGCGGGATGGCGTGGCGAGCAAAATGAACCCATACGACCTGTACGCGCTGGAGACGGCGCTCAGGCTGCGGGAGACGCATGGCGGCCGGATTACGGTGGGCACCATGGGCCCGCCGCAGGCGGAGGCAGTGGTGCGCGAGGCGTACATGATGGGCGCTGACGAGGGATACGTGTTTTCGGATCGCCGCCTGGGCGGAGCGGACGTGCTGGCAACGAGCTACACGCTGTCGCAGGCCATCCGCAGCGTAGGGGACTTTGACCTGATCCTGTGCGGCAAGCAGACCACCGACGGGGACACCGCGCAGGTGGGGCCGGCGATTGCGGAGCATATGGGCATTCCCCATGCGGCGTGGGTATCGCGCATCGAAGCGGCGCAGCATGGCGTGACCGTGGAGCAGCAGCTGCAGGACGTGATTGAAACGGTGCGGATGCCGTTTCCCTGCCTGGTGACGGTGGAACAGGACATTTACATGCCGCGCCTGCCCTCTCTGAAAACGGCGCGCCAGGTGGCGGACCGTCCAGTGCATGTAATCGGGCTGGACAGCTTTCTGGACACCGACCCGGAGCACTATGGCCTGTCGGGAAGCCCCACGCAGGTAGAGCGGATCTTCCCGCCGGAAAACGACGTTCAGCAGGTGCAGTGGACGGAGGAAAACGCGGCGGAGAAGCTGCATGGGCTGCTCAGGCAGTGGAAGTTTCTATAAAAGGAGGGGCGGTGCATGGCACAGATAGCGGTTTTGGAGCGCAAGTGCACGGGCTGCGGCGTTTGCCGGGAAAGCTGCCCCTTTGGGGCGATCGATATGAAGGATGGAAAGCCGGAACTGAACGCGGGCTGCCGCGTGTGCGGTATCTGTGTCAAAAAATGCCCGGAAAAGGCGCTGATCCGGCTGGAAACACGCGTGGCCTCGGTGGACAAGAGCCAGTGGAAGGACATTCTGGTTTTTGCCGAGGTAGCAGGCGGCAGGCTGCATCCGGTGAGCCTGGAGCTGATCGGAAAGGCGCGGGAGCTGGCGCAGGGCGTTCCGGGCTTTCAGGTCCGGGCGGTGCTACCGGGCAATGACGTGATGGCACACGCACAGGAGCTGCTGCATTACGGAATCTGCGAGGTGGCGGTATACGACGATCCGGCGCTGGACTTTTTCCGCGCGGACGTATATGCGTCGTGCGTGGAGGACTATATCCGTGCAGTGCGGCCCAGCGTAGTGCTGGTGGGCGCGACGTCGCTGGGGCGCAGCCTGGCGCCGAGGCTGTCCACGCGCTTTCATACGGGCCTGACGGCGGACTGCACGCGGCTTGAGCTTCGGGAAAATACCGACCTGGTGCAGATCCGCCCAGCGTTTGGCGGAAACATCATGGCGCAGATTGTAACCACCAATACCCGGCCGCAGTTTGCCACGGTGCGCTATAAGGTGATGGACGCATCGGCGCGGCAGGCGGAGGTATCCGGCGAGGTGAAGGTGCGGCGCATTCCGGGAGCGGCGCTGAAATCGCCGGTTACGCATGTGAGTACGCAGCCAGTGGCGGCAGGGAAGACGATCTCGGATGCGGAAATTCTGGTGGTGGGCGGAAGAGGCCTGCAAAAGGAAGCGGATCTGGAGATGATCCGGGAGCTTGCGGCGCTGCTGGGAGGAGATTGGGCGGTATCCAGACCGTTGGTGGAGAAGGGGTGGACGACCAACGCGCGGCAGATCGGCCTGTCCGGACGAACGGTACGTCCGCGGCTGATCATCACCTGCGGGGTGAGCGGCGCGATTCAGTTTACGGCCTGCATGAATGCCAGCGAGCACATCGCGGCGATCAACAGCGATGAGCAGGCACCGATCTTTAAGGTGGCGCATGTGGGAATCGTGGGGGACCTGTATAAGATCGTGCCAGATCTGATCGCCCGGCTGAAGGAGGCGCAGGAATGAAACCGTTTAACAGGGTGAGCGAAGCGGACCTGGCGTATTTTGAAAGCGTTTTGCCGGGGCGGGTGTTCAGCAGCGATGCGATCTCGACGGACTATGACCATGACGAAATGCCGATCTACGGGCACTACGCGCCCGAAGCGGTATTGCAGGCGCAGAGCGCGGAGGAGATCAGCGCCGTGCTGCACTACTGCAACGGGCGCAACATCGCGGTGACGCCGCGGGGCGCAGGCACGGGGCTGTGCGGGGGCTGCGTGGCTATGGAGGGCGGCGTGGTCCTTTCCACGGAACGGATGAAACGGGTGCTGGAGGTGGACACGCGCAACATGACGGCGACGGTGGAGCCGGGCGTGCTGCTGATGGAGTTTTCCAAGGCGCTGGAGGGAACGGGACTGTTCTATCCCCCGGACCCAGGGGAAAAGACCGCGACGATGGGCGGCAACGCCATGACCAACGCAGGCGGCATGCGGGCTGTTCGCTACGGTGTGACGCGGGACTATGTGCTGGGCATGGAAGTGGTGCTGGCGAACGGGGAAATCCTGACACTGGGCGGGAAGAATGTGAAAACTTCCAGCGGATACAGCCTGATCAACCTGATGGTGGGAAGCGAGGGAACGCTGGGCATCCTGACAAAGCTCACGGTGAAGCTGATTCCGGAGCCGAAGGCCAATGTAAGCCTGCTGATTCCTTTTGAGCATCTGGAGGCATGCATCGAGGCGGTGCCGGAGGTGCTGGCGTGCGGATGCGAGCCGACGGCGGTGGAGTTTATGGAGCGGGAAGTCATCGCGTGCTCGGAAACGTATCTGGGGAAGCAATTTCCCGATACCAGCTGGGATGCGTACCTGCTGGTGCGGCTGGACGGAGCGAGTGCAGAATCCCTTCAGCCGATGATTGAGCGGCTGACGGATGTGGCGCTGGGGCTGGGAGCGCAGGATGTGCTGCTGGCGGATACGGACGAGCGCAAAGAAAGCATCTGGAATGCGCGCGGGGCTTTCCTGGAGGCGATCAAGGGAAGTACGCCCACGATGGATGAATGCGACGTTGTGGTACCGAGGGACCGGATCGCAGCGTTTGTTAAGCGCGGCGTAGACATCGGGCGCGAGGAAGGGGTCAGAATCTGCTCGTTTGGGCACGCGGGGGATGGGAACCTGCACCTGTATATCTGCCAGGACGGACTGAAGGACGCGGTGTGGACGGACGTGGCGAAACGCGTGATGGGGCGGCTGTATGCGCATGCGCGGGAGCTTGGGGGCGAGGTTTCGGGCGAACATGGAATCGGGCACGCAAAGCGGGTATTCCTGGCAGAGAGCATGGGACAGCGCCAGATTTCTCTCATGCGCGGCATCAAGGCTGCCTTTGATCCCAACGGGATTCTCAATCCGGGAAAGGTGGTTCTCAGCAATTCTGATGTTTTTTCCGACCGATAATAGTTTTTGTGGGTATATAACATTAGTTTTGACGCTCATAGTTAGGTAATAAGATTCCATTGGGCTGGCAATGTTCTTTTAAAATGCTGCTGGGGGGATATCTTTACGGCGTCAAGTCAGAACGCCGTTTGGTGCAGGAAGGTCAATTGAATATTGCATATAGATGGTTATAAGATTCCGGACCACTCTACATTTAGCAAAACACGCCTGCGCAAATGGAACGAGAGTCGCTTGTTTCAAGAGGTGTTTTGGGAGCTCATCCGACGCTGCGTAAAGAGCGGCGTGGTATACGGAAAAGAACTGGCTGCTGATGGAACTTACCTTCCAGCCAATGTTTCAAAAGACAGTTGGATCGATACAGAAGTGGAAGCCGAGCTAAGTATGCAGATCTACCTGGATCGCTTGGATAAAGAGCTTTCTAAACAGCCAGGCTTTAAAAGACCTCCGGCACAAACGCTCAGGAAGCGCCGCACTACCAGTAAAACAGACCCGGACAGTGGTTGTATCAATCACGGAAAAAAGAGCGGGATTGGATACCTGATGGAAACTACAGTAGACTGTAAATGTGGGATTGTAACCGGCGTGGACGTGTATCCGGCAAATGAAAAAAAGTTTGCCGGTTTTACGGCATCTGGAGCGGCAAATTGAAAACAGGGTTCCGATGCAAAACATTGCGTTGAATCGTGGCTATGATACCGGCGCTGTTCATCGCGGCCTGGAACTGCTGGGTATTACAGGATATATTCCTGCTATTCAGTTTTCCAATTCTCCGGAAAAGTACGGCTTTTACGATCTGCCCCAAGAAGATGCATTTTGTTGTCCGGAGGACGCAAAACTCGTTTACCAACGACTGAACTGTAGCCAAACAACCGGAAAGTACCTGCGGTGTTATCAGATGCGATACTTGCAGACATTGTAAGCAAAACGCCACTTGTTTCAAGCAAACGGGTGTTCGACGCAGAATTCTTGGAAGCAGTTGCTATCCTGTCTTTTATAGAGGCCATGAACGCATTGACAGCGAAACTTATTGGCATATGATGCGTCTGCGCAAAATATGGGAAGAAGGATCGTTCTCTGTACTCAAACGAGAATATTGTCTTTCTAAAATCGGAAAAAGGGGCATTCCAGCCGTGACAGAAGAATGCCTCTTATCTGCCATGGCGTTAAACCTCAAAAGGATGGTCAGGGCTATCCTTTTGACCTCGCATATG
>DBFXIC010000200.1:0-2813 GCA_048455095.1 Anaeromassilibacillus sp. | reverse complement strand
GTATACAGGACTTGAAAATCTGTATAAAGAGCTCCCCTGGAAAACGCTTCCACAACAGCCGTCTTCCAGGGGAGGTTCTTTCACGATTCCAAGCCAACCGTATGGTTGGAAACGCTCGTTTTTGATCCGTACTTTTTCATATACTCATGCGTTTGCGGATAATTTTCGCAGTTCCTCTTCCCCGCAGGGCGTCAGATGGAACTGTTCCGCCAGGAGGCGCAGCACGCCAGGCGAAACAAATGCCGGGAGCGTCGGCCCGACATGGATGTTCTGAATCCCCAGATACAGCAGGGACAGCAAAATACAGACGGCTTTCTGCTCATACCATGAAAGGATCAGCGTCAGGGGCAGGTCGTTGACCCCACATTCAAATGCTTCAGCCAGCGCCAGCGCGACCTTGATTGCGCCGTATGCGTCGTTGCACTGGCCCATATCCATGAGGCGCGGGAGGCCGCCGATCTCCCCCAGGTCAAGGTCGTTGAAGCGATATTTTCCGCACGCCAGCGTGAGGATGATGCTGTCCTTCGGCGCGTTCCGTACAAATTCCGTATAACCGTTGCGGCCCGGCCGCGCGCCGTCGCAGCCGCCGACCAGATAAAAGTGCCGGATCGCCCCGGCTTTTACTGCGTCAACGACTTTATCCGCCACGGAAAGGATGGCTCCGTGGCCATAGCCGGTGGTCACCTGTGAGCCGCCGTTGATCCCGGTCATCGGACGGTCCTCCGGATAGCCACCCAATTCCAACGCCTTCTCGATCACCGGCGTAAAGTCTCGTTCTTCGCCGATGTGCACCATCCCGGGATACGCGACCACCTCCGTGGTAAAAACCCGGTCGGCATAGCTTTCCTTGGGCGGCATCAGGCAGTTGGTAGTGAAGAGCACCGGCGCTGGAAGCTTGTCAAACTCCTTCTGCTGATTCTGCCAGGCGGTGCCAAAGTTCCCCTTGAGATGCGGATACGCCTTCAAATTCGGGTATGCGTGGGCGGGCAGCATCTCGCCGTGGGTATAGACATTGACGCCCTTCCCGGCCGTTTGCTCCAACAATCGCTGCAAATCATAGAGGTCGTGGCCGGAGACAACGATGAACGGCCCTTTTTCAATTGTGAGTGGGACGGTTGTCGGTCGCGGCGTGCCAAAAGTTTCGGTATTGGCGCGGTCCAGCAGTTCCATACATTTGAGGTTGACGCGCCCGGTCTCCATCACCAGCGGCAGCAAGTAATCCGCGTCCGCATCCTCCCCTACGGCGAACATGCCGCGGTAGAAAAATGCGTCCACCTCTTCATCGGTATAACCGAGCACCCTGGCGTGGTATGCGTAGGCCGCCATGCCGCGCAAGCCGAACAACAAAAGTGATTTGAGGGATTTGATATCTTCGTCCGCCTCATTCCAGAGGAGCCCCATATCGTAATCGTCGTTGCGGACGCAGGGAGTTGCACAGGCGCTGCACCGCGGGATCAGCTTTTCCTTTTCCATGTGGACGGCATCGATCTGCTTCTGAACTGCCTGCGCATCAAAGCAGACGTTTGTAATGGTGGTGAACAGTCCTTCCAGCATGGCGCGGTGCGTCGATTCCGTGGGGGTGTTGCCGTCCGAAGCGCGCGCCAGCCCGACCAGCGCGCCAGTCAATTCATCCTGCAAGGCCGCAACGGTTGCATCCTTTCCGCAGACACCGCGGCAACCGGTACAGGCCGTGCAGCCCGCTGTCTGTTCACACTGATAGCAAAACATGGATGTTTTCATTGATCGTTCCTCCTGTTCCGTTTGTGTTTTCCGTTGTTCCATTTCCCGTTTTAAAAATACAAATGATTGCCTCTTGAGGGACTTCGTCCCCTGCCGTTTTGGTTACTCCAACTGTTTTCCCATTTCACGTTTTCTATGCGTCCATATAGGTCAGCGGGAAAGAACCTCTCCATCTGTGGAGAGAACGACCACCTGCCAGGGGATCATCTTCCCGCTCTGCTGTAGCGCGCGCTTGACCGCATTTTCTATCCCACCGCAGCACGGCACTTCCATGCGCACCACCGTGACGCTGTGGATGTCATTTCCGCGCAGTATCTCTGTGAGCTTCTCTGCGTAGTCGCCCTCGTCCAGCTTCGGGCAGCCGATCAGGGTCACACGGCCGCGCATAAACCGGCGGTGAAAATCCCCGTGCGCATAGGCGGTACAGTCCGCCGCAATCAGCAGATCTGCGCCGTCCAGATAGGGCGCATGAACGGGGATCAGCTTGATTTGCACCGGCCACTGGATCAACTCGCTGGAAAGCTCCTGCGCGGGCTCTCTGGATGCCGGCTTTGCATGCTCGATCCGCTTCGCCTGGGTTCCGGGACAGCCGCACGGCAAATCGCCGGCCTTTTCCCGCTTCGCCGCTTCGACCGCCGCCTGATCGTAGGCGGGCGCTTCGCGTTCTTCAAAGGTGATCGCCCCGGTGGGACAGGCGGGCAGGCAATCGCCCAGACCGTCGCAGTAATCCTCCCGCAACAATTTTGCCTTGCCGTCCACCATGCCAATGGCGCCTTCGTGGCACGCTTCGGCGCACATGCCGCAACCGATGCAGGCGTCTTCGTCAATTTTGATAATCTTCCGTTTCATATGGAGTTCCTCCCTGTTTTCCGTTCTGTTTATTCCTTTGGTTCCTTCACATCTGTTCCATCCGATGGGAACAGATGACTTGCTTATTCCTTCGTAAAAGCGCCTGATGAAAACCGGCCGTTCGGTTTCCTCCGCTTTTGTGTCTCTATCATACGATAAGGTAGCGGAAATGTATGTTGTTTTTCCAACAGATATCAGATGAATTTTTAAAATATGCAGGAAGC
>DBFXIC010000199.1:0-16843 GCA_048455095.1 Anaeromassilibacillus sp. | reverse complement strand
CTCAAACGAATATTCCTATCCCTAATTTTTCATTTACGATGGAAATATATCCGGATATCGGAACAACGAAAGGAGAACGATGTATGAAACGTACAGCCGGAGCGCATTTCCGGTCTGGAAGAGCGCCGCAGGGGAAACACTTCGCCTGCCCGAACCCCCGACCAGGAAAACGCGCGATGACCCGCCTGACCGCAGCGCTGCTCAGCCTTGCCGTCACTGCCGCCTCGATCCCGCCGGCCATGGCTGCCGCTTCTGAAACCGACAAACCTTTTTCCGTCTACATCAGCCCATCTGCCCAGCCCTGGAATCCCGCCGTGGACGGCGTGGGAAACGAGGAGATGTATATGCGGCAGATCGCCGTGGCCATGGTGCCGTATTTGCAGGCGTACGGCCTGCACTATATTGTGGCGGCGCCGCAGGACGGGGCCTCCTCCCAGCAGGGTGATTTCCTGCGCCAGCGCATCCGTGAGGCCGAAGCGCGCGGATGCGACCTCTATATTGCCCTGCACTCCAACGCCTCGAACGGCAGCGCCCGGGGCGCGCAGTTCTATCTGTACGGCCAGGACCAGGGCGGCAACACCTTTACGCAGATGCTCACGCGCAATTACTCCTATCCCGACCCCTCGAATATCCGGCGGTTCAACAACAGCAGTTTTCTGGAACTGAACACGCCCACGATGCCACGCGCGCTGATTGAGACGGCCTTCCATGACAATCCACAGGATCTCGCCTGGATCAAGTCCAATATCGATGCAATTGCCAAAGACCTGGCGGACACGGTCTACCAGTATTCCATCTCTGACCCCATCCCCTACCGTGCAGGACTCAGCCTGAACCGCATCTTTGCCAATCTGAACGTGGGGCAGAACTTTTTGCTGCAGGTGATGTCCATCCCGACAGGGCTGACCTACGGCGCGTCCGCGGTCCGTTGGACCTCCAACAACACGCAGGTCGCCTCCGTCGATTCCAGCGGCCGCGTAACTGCCCGCAGCAGAGGCACCGCGATCATCCGGGCAACAGTGGACGGCTACACCGCCTCCTGCACGGTGTCGGTCGCCTGATATGGATGTTTTTCCAGGGAAAAGCCATACCGCTTTACTGTGTCGCATGTAAAATCCAAGAAGAACATTGAATAAACTCTTGTTTTATTCAAATAATTCACGGAAGGCGCCGTCCCAGTTAAAGTGCGCAGTCTACCGCGACATGGCCAGGGCCGACCTTCACAGCCTATGGAAACGTTAAATCTCTTAAATTTACCAAGGGCCACCGCTGCCCTGACAAAAAACAAGGGTACGCCGTACATTGTACAGCGTACCCTTGTTTATAGAATTGGATTTTAAGGTATGTAAAAGACTTATTATTGATTTTTTGTGAAGTTCCAGGAATCACGGCACATGTCGTCCAAAGTATACTTGGCTTCCCAGCCGAGTTCTTCCTTGGCCTTGGTCGCGTCCGCATAGCACTCCGCGATGTCGCCCGGGCGGCGCGGCGCGATCTGATAGTTGATCTTTACGCCAGAAGCCTTCTCGAATGCCTTTACGACATCCAACACGGAACTACCCTTGCCGGTGCCCAGGTTGTAGATCTCCGCACCCTGGATGCTGTCCAGCTTCTGCAGCGCCTTGATGTGGCCGGCCGCAAGGTCGCAGACATGGATGTAATCACGCACGCCCGTGCCGTCCGGCGTTCCATAGTCGTCGCCATAGACGGAGAGGCAGGGCAGCTTGCCCGCCGCAACGCGCGCAATATACGGCATCAAGTTGTTCGGGATACCGTTCGGGTTTTCACCGATCAGGCCGGATGGATGCGCGCCAATCGGATTGAAGTAGCGCAGCAGGGCGACCTTCAGGTCTTTATCCGCCACGCAGACGTCCTGCATGATCTGCTCAATGAAGAACTTCGTGGTTCCATAGGGGTTTGTAGTGCCACCCGCGGGCATATCCTCTTTAAACGGCACCTTGTTGTTCATGCCGTACACCGTCGCGGAGGAGCTGAACACAACCTTCTTGACATTGTATTTGCGCATGAGATCCAGCAGATGCAGGGTGCCGGTGATGTTGTTGTGGTAGTATTCCAGCGGCTTCTGCACGGATTCGCCCACAGCTTTCAGGCCCGCGAAATGGATCACCGCGTCGATTTTGTTCTCCTGGAAGATCTTCTCAAAGTTATTATAATCGAGCATATCGCATTCATAGCTCGGGAAGGTCTTGCCTGTGATCTTCTCCACGGCGCGCAGCGCGTCCGGGGAAGAGTTGGCGTAGTTATCCATCACAACGATGTCGAACCCATTGTTGAGCAGTTCCACACAGGTGTGGGAACCGATAAATCCGGCGCCGCCGGTCACCAGTACTGTCATAATCAATCATCCTTTCTGGTATCCGGCAGTTGCTGCCGGTCGCATTGGTTTCTATATAAATGTATTCTTGAGTTCCGCCAATCTTGTTTGCCAGCCCGGGACACGCAGTGTCTTTCGCGGCTACGCCGGCAACCATTTACAGCATTTCGTTGAAAACATCCATGCCGCGACCCACCGGAAACCCTCAGCATCCTTTCCGGGAGTTGCTTCTTTCCGCCCAGCGGACACTTGGTTTTATCCTCGCAAATAGCTTCGTGCCGGCCGTGCGTCCAGGCTCAGCCTGGTTATTCGCCTTTTTTGAGATCCATGAACTTCGCGTAAGCAGCGCGCAGCTCCTTGGAGGTCTCCTCCGGGCAGGTCGGGTTGCAGTGCGCCCACGCGCCCGTCTCGCTGGACGCGTTGAACTTCTGCTTGTCGGCGCTGCGCATCGGCGGGAAGAACTCGATATGGAAATGATAATCCTTGGAATAATCGCCGGAGTTGACCGGCGCATTGTGCATGCACATCATGTACGGGAAGCGATAATCGAACAAGCTGTCGAGCATACCGACGGTATCGCGGATGGTCACGCCCAGGCTATATCTCTCCTCCTCGGTCAGGTCGGTGATGTACTGGACATGACGGTTAGCCATGATATACACGCCATAGGGATATTCGCAATAGAACGGCAGATAGACGGTGAAGTGCTCATTCTGGAAGATGATGCGCTTATCCGCTTCCAGTTCGTTTTTCAGCGTATCGCAGAACAGGCAGTTGCCGGTCTTCTCGTAATATTCTTTTGCGGAAGCCGTCTCCAGCTCCAGCTTCTTCGGAATGAAGGAGTAGCCGTACATCTGGCCGTGCGGGTGGGGCATGGTCACGCCCACCACTTCGCCGCGGTTTTCAAAGGGGAACACATACTTGATCTTCTCGTCGGAACGCATCACGTTGAACCGCTCGCACCACAGGTCGACCAGCTTTTTCATGTGGTCGTAGGTCAGCTCGGGCATGGTTACGGTGTGTCCGGGGGAATAGAGGATGACTTCGCACTTGCCATAGGAAGGCTTCACTTTGAAGAAATCGGTCTCAATCCCCTCATCCGGCTCCGGCGGATTCTGGGAAAGCGCCGGGAAGTCGTTGTCATACTCAAGCACCTCATAGTCCGGCACATTGCCGAAGCTCGGACAAAATGGGCAATAATCCTTGGGCATCTGGGGGCGTCCCTGTCTGTGGGACGCGATCATTACCCAATCCTGAATCAACGGATGCCATCTTAATTCTGCCATGGTAACATTTCCTCCTATATCCCTATATAAATTTGATCCAAAAATTATGTATTACAGAATGCGCGTGCCGCCAACCGGACGGATACGCAGGTTATGGCAGCTTCCCTCGCCTGTAACTGCCTCCATCGTTTTGACAAACTCAGGCAGGTAATCCACGGGAACAAAGGTCTGCACCGTGCCGGCAAAGCCGCCGCCGTGCACGCGATACGCACCGCCACGCTTCTCCAGCAGGCGCTGCGCCAACGCCAGGACGATGGACACGCCCTGCTGCTGCGGATGACCGGCCGAGAATACGTTCTGCAGATACATATAGCTGGAATAGCCGGATTCGACAATCAGCTTTTTAAAGGTATCGAAATCGTTCGCTTTCAGCGCCGCCGCCTCGTCAAGCACGCGGGCATTGTCCGCGAAGAAATGCATGGCGCGCAGTACGCAGCGGTCGCCCATCTTCTGGCGGAGCGCCGCGATATTCGCATAGAACTCTTCCTCATCAACCTCGCGCAGGACTTCCTTACCAAAGAACGCCGCGACTTCCTTCATCTCCGCCGGAACCGCCGCATAGTCCGGCGTCAGGTCGGAGTGGCTGCCCTTGGTGTCGATGATGCAGAGCGCATAGCCGCATTTTGTGAAGTCGAAGTCCACCTTCTGGGCCTCGGGATGGTCTTTATCCTTAAAATCGATCTGTACAAAGCCGCCCACCGAGCTTGCCGCCTGGTCCATCAGGCCACACGGCTTGCCAAAGTACACGTTCTCCGCGTACTGGCCGATCTGGGCGATGGAAAGCGTGCTCTCCTTGCCGTCGCAGAACAGCTCGTTTACGATGGTGCCCACCAGCACCTCGAATGCAGCGGAGGAGGACAGGCCGGAACCGGTCAACACGTTGGACGTGGTATAGGCGTCGAAGCCGCCCACAGTATAGCCGAGCTGCTGATAACGCGCGCAGATGCCGCGGATCAGGGCGCGGGAGGTGTTGACCTCGGAGGGATTGACGTCCTGGTTCTTCGCATCGATCTCGTCGCCCCTGTGTCCCTCGGATTTGATGCGCACCTTGGTGTCCGGGTTCTGCGCCACGATGGCGATCACGTCCAGGTTGACGCTGGCCGCGAGCACCCTGCCGCGCTGATGGTCGGTATGGTTGCCGCCGATTTCGGTACGGCCCGGAGCGCTGAAAATAGAAATGTCGCGGTCTGCGCCATAAAGCCCTTCAAAGGTTTCAATCGCATGTACGAATCTTTCACGGTAGCCGGCCACGTCGTCCACGCCGCACGCGTAGATATATGCCAGTTTTTCGTCCAGCCCGCCGCCGGAGACCAAAGTTTTGACTTCTGATGAAAGCATGACAAGTACCTCCCGTTTTTTCTTATGTTTCGTCCGGGGGCGGGACTCCTTTCCCGACCGGCCGGTCTTGTTTCCCTTTGTCTTGATTCCATTGTATCCCCACAACGGAATGCAAACAAGGGCAATCCGTATCAATTTTATGGACATTTGATGCAGAATTTCCGAGCCTTCCTATTGCGCGCCATCCATTTTTCCAAACGGGCGCCCATTTTCTTCCATAAAACCGTATTTATTAAATTATACCATATTCTCTACAGATTGCCACCGTTTTTTAGAAAAAATAGTTCCCGCTGTTTATCGGGTAAATGGACTTTGATTTATGACAGCAATCCGTCCATCCAAATATTTATCTGTATTTTTTGTCTATATTTCTTTATCTTTTTCACGATAAATCAGCTAAGAACTTGCGTAACGAGCATTTTATGATAGAATATTAAAATAGAGGTTAAAATTTTAAAAGGAACCGCGGGTGTGTGCTATGAATCTTCACATTTCCTCCAAAAAACAGATCATTCAAGTTCTGATGCTGTTCGTCGTGCCGCTGGTTCTCTTTTTAATCGGCTATAATTTTTATACCATGCAGGCCATGAATGAACGCTTGGCGGAGAACAGCAACAGCACCGTGTATCTGTACGAACGTTCCCTGGAAAAGGATTTGCAGGACATCGACCTGTTTTTAGCGAACCTTGTGGTGGGAGACAGCAATTTTCAACGGCTTCGCAGTAAAATGAACCCAATCGAAGCGCATCTCTGTTCCAAACAGATTTTGGACCGCTACCGGGAATTGATCTCCACCAAGCAGGTCATCGGCGGGATGTTTCTGTTTACGGAGCCGAACGGCCTGTACCGCGATACATACGGCAGCTCTTATTCTTTCTCTGTAAAAGAACAGCTCCGCACCTATCTGGAGGAACTCACGCAGAGCGGCACGATTGATCGGAGCCGCTGGCAAATCCACACCCTGGACAACCGAACCTTTTTGTTGCGCGTGTTAGGCAGCGGCGGCGTCTACTCTATTTGCGCCGTTGATCTGGACCTCGTTGCAAAGCCACAGGATTCCACAGATCCCCAAAACGGCGTCCTTTTGTACGCGTCCCCGGAGGGAAACCTTTTGACCTCCCAGGACTGGGCGCAGAAAATGCAGATACAGGTGCGATTGTCGGACGAGCCGTTCTATCAAACGGGTAACGGGCATTATCTGGCTGTGCAGCGCTTTTCAGAGGCCGCCGGCGTTTGGTTTGTGTACCTCACGCCGTATCACGACCTGTTGCATCATATGGATTTCGCGCAGCTTTTACTGCTGATTACGTCCCTATTCCTGTTGATTCTTATCCCTGTCTGCTATTACATCTTAAAACGCCTGTTTTTTATGCCGATGGAACAACTGGTGCGCACGATGAACGCCATCAAGAGCGGCGATCTCGACGCCAAGATGGAGAGCGATTACCGCGTGGTGGAATTTAAACAGATGAGCGATACATTCAACGAGATGATGGATGAGATTAAAGCGCTGAAAATTTCCACCTATGAAAAGGAGTTGGAATTGCAGCAGGCACAGTTGCAATACCTGCAAATTCAAATCCGCCCGCACTTTTTCCTGAACTGCCTAAAAAACCTGTACGCACTGGCGCAGGAAAAGCGGTATGAAGAGATCCAGCAGATGATTCTGGCCCTGTCCGACTATCTGCGCTATCTGTTTTCAGACAACATGACGCTGGTGCCCCTTCGGGATGAGCTGCGCAGCGTCAAACAGTATCTGCTTTTGCAACAGATGAGCGCCTCCTGCCCACCCGTGTGCAGCATCGACGTGGAAGAGCGATTGCTCGATTTTCAGCTCCCGCCCATGTCCATTTTGACCTTTGTGGAGAATTCCGTCAAACATGCGTCGTTGCCCGGCGAGCCGCTGGCGATCTATATCAAGGCGATGGCATTGGAGACGGAAGAAGCCCGCTATGTGAATATCTCCATCTCAGACAATGGCAGCGGTTTTCTCCCCGAAATCTTGGAGGCGCTCAACCGGCCGGAGAAAATTGAGTACACCGGGCAGCACGTCGGTATCTTGAACGTGAAGCATCGCTTTGCCCTGCTATATAAAGGAAAAAGTATGTTTTCGTTCAGCAATTTAAAAAAAGGCTCCCGAATTGAAATTTTTATTCCGGAAGAAGGCGACCAACAATGACGGTTTTAGTAGTGGATGACCAGACCAGCGTTGTCGGGGGGATCATCTCCGGTGTACACTGGAGCGACGTCGGGGTGACAAAAGTACTCCCGGCATACAATGCCTTTGAGGCCAAGCGGATCCTGACTGCGCAAAAAGTGGAAATCATGCTTTGCGACATCGAAATGCCGGTGGAAAATGGATTGGATTTGTTCCGCTGGGTACGCAAGCAGGGAATGGATACCGAGTGTATTTTCCTGACTGCGCACGCGGACTTCTTTTACGCCAAGGAAGCGGTCCGTCTGGGTGGATTTGACTACATCCTCCAGCCCGCGCGGTATGAAGATATTCAGGCTGCCGTTTTGCGGGCGGTTCACAAAGTGGAGACCCGCCACGAAATGCAGGAGTATTCTTCCTACGGGAAGATGATGTATCGCCGCAGGGACGTCCTTTTGGAGGGGCTTCTTAAAGGCTGGTACAGTGGGGAAGAAGTCCGACTCTCCTCCATTTTAGAGGACTTTGAAAAGCTGGAATTCCCCATCGGAGAGGAGACTCCCCTGTATTTTGTCCTTATACAGATTTTTCGCTGGAACGGAACGGGCGGAAGTTGGAACGGCGACCTGCTGAAATATGCTTTTACCAATATTCTGACCGAGCTGTTTGCGCAATACGGGCAAAAAATCCTTCTGGTACAGTTGGGCCGTGCTTCTTTTGCCTTTCTTTCCTATACTGAGGACACCATCTTTATGGATGAATCCGCATTACAGCGCCAGCTCGCCTGCTTTTTGGACGTCTGCCGCACTTATTTTCACTGCGAAGCAGCTTGTTATGCAGGCCCCCACATCCGTCCGGCGGAATTGACCGCGCGGGCGCAGGCCTTATTCCGTCTCCGAGAGCAGAACGTTGCGCTCGCCAGCGGGGTATTCTTCCCGGGCAGCGGCACCGGTGAACCGCGCGAGCCTGCAGAACTGCCGGACCTCAAGCGTTGGGAAGGGCTGCTGAACCGGGGCGGTTCTGCCCAGGTGTGCAGCGAAGCCAACGCGTATCTGGATCGCCTTGCACAATCAGGGGCGCTGGACGCCGGGACACTGCAAAGTTTCTATCAATCCATGTTGCAGATGTTGTGCAGCGCCGCGGAAAATGCCTCTGTTCCCCCGGGAGAATTTCTCCCCGAACAAAAGCTGTTTCAGCGTTCTTTAAACAGCTACTTGACCATCGACGACGTGAAGGACTGGGTAGCGCGCGCGGCCAATGCTTTTTCATCCGGCGCACATCCGGAAAAAGACACCAAAGGCCAAATGGAACAGATTGTGCAGTACATACAGAACCACATCGAGCGGGATATCCGACGCTCGGAGATTGCGGAAGAATTTTATCTAAATCCGGACTATCTCTCCCGCCTGTTTAAAAAAGAGATGGGGGTGCAGCTCAAGGATTTCATCGTTGCAGAAAAGATGAAGGTTGCCCAAAGCCTGCTGCACACCACCGCCCTGCCGGTGAGTATGGTCGCCGCTAAGGTGGGCTACTCCAACTTCTCCCATTTCTCCCAGGTGTATAAAAAGGTCATGGGCAAGCCCCCGGCCGAGGACCGCCAGGATGATCCCGCGCGCACAAGTTCCAATTGAGCTTGGGATCAACGCACGGGCCATTTGATCTTGCAGCATTCCTCCCCGCTTTCTGTGAAGGGTGAACCGGATGTTGACCAGACAGAAAAATCCCTCTGCGGCGTGAGTATGCCGCAGAGGGATTTTTAATCATTTTTGTGCCGGACTCTGATAGGCCTGCCAATGAAGCCCCCTTTTGCACTGCTGTGCGCATCGTTCAGAAAGCCGTCTGCTCCCTGTTCGCAAGTTTATTCCTAAAACAATTCTTTAAGCTGGTCAAGGCCTCGCCATCAGGAACCGGTCTTCCGTATCTTGTATGAACCATCAAAAATAGTCTCAGGAATCCGGCTCCGTAAGCTTTTTGAGTTCTTCCTGAGCATTTGCTGCGGTGACAATCCGATGCGGCGCGCGCACATACTGGCCGTTCATCTGCCGGACGGTCTGCTGTGGAATACCGCCGTCCGCGAGGGTGCAGGCGATGTCCAGCATGGCCTGCGCCTGCATCGGCGCATCGTTAATTACGGAACCCAACATTTCGCCGTTCAGGATAGATTCCAGGGCGGGCTGTGTGCCGTCCACGCCCACTACAGCCGGGCCGTTCCCCAACATGTCTTTTTCCCGCAGCGCATCGATCGCGCCGAGGGCCATATCGTCATTGTTGCTGAGCACCACTTCGATCTGCCCGCCGAACCGATCGATCCAAGAAAGCATCTTTGCCGCTCCCAATGAACGCTGCCAATTGGCGGTATCGTTGGCCAATTTCTCCATTTGAATGCCCGTGGCCGTGATGGTCTTAACCGAGTATTCTGTCCGGATCAAAGAATCCTGATGTGCCTGCTCCCCCTCAAGCATCACATATTGCAGCTTTCCATCCCCGTTCTTGTCGATGCCGGGATTTTCTTTTAAAGCATCCACAATGATCTGTCCCTGCATGATACCGGATTCCTTTGCGTCCGTCCCCACATAATAGGCCTTATCCCACATGCGGATGTCCTCTTCCACCGGCTCCCGATTGAAGAAGATCACCGGGATGTCCGCGCGCTTTGCCTTATCGATGATGACTGCGGCGACCGTTCGGTCCACCATATTGACACAGATCACATCGTATGACTGTGCGATAAAATTGTCGACCTGATCGTTCTGATTGGACTGGCTGTTCTTCCCATCCACCATGTTCAGAATGATTTTTTTACCGGTCTCGTTCTCCTTGTCCTTGGACAGCCTTTCCAAATCGTCGCATAAGGCCGTGATAAAGGTGTCGTCGCTGCGATAAGTTGCCACGCCGATTTTAATTGTTTGGAGCTGCTGCGAATCCTCGTCCGTTTCACAGGCAGTTGCCGTCAACAGGAACGCCGCCCCCAGCAGCATGGGCAATGTGCGTTTCACGAGTCGCCGTATCACAGTATCATCCCTTTCTCTGGCTGTTTATCGAACGAATGGGAACAGCAGTCGTTGATTTTCTGGGGAATACATATCCGCATAGTTGACAATCGCAAAATTGATGGTGGCGTTCTCCTCCCGAACGCCCTTGATACGATCAACCGCCATCGTCACACCAAGATAGCCGATGTTGAACTCATTCTGCACGCCGATTGAGGTGATGACCTTCTCCTCCAGATAGGAAACCACCTGATTGGTCCGCCCCACACCATAGATTTCCACCGTTGTGACACCGGGCGGACTGAGGTCCTTTTCCGCGCGGGCCACCGCCTCCAGCGTGGCGCCGTCGAACGCGACAGCCTTGTTGACCCCCTGTTCCCGCAGGAGAGTTTTGGCCGTCTCATAGGCCTGCATCGGGTCGTCGGGAATTTCCCAAAAGCTCAACTCCATGCCGTTCTGCTGCAGAACCTCCAAAACACCCTGATAGCGCTCGTATACGCTTGTACAGGAAAGGCTGCTTTGCAAAATCGCCACCTTGTTTCCTTTTCCCCCGCGCAGCAAAATTTCCCCGCCCAGGGCTCTGCCAAGGCTAAAATTATCACAGCCGATGTAGGGGAGATCCTCCATCCCATCCACAGTGGATTCAATCGCAATCACAGGCACCGTCTCCTGTGCCTCTGCGATGGGTGCGCGCAGATCCTGCGAATTGACCGGGGCGATCATCACCGCATCCGCACCGTTTTGCACCTCGCGTTTTAGAAGGGCAATTTGCTCTTCCACATTGTTTTCACTGGAAAGGTAGATGGGCGTAATCTCCACATTCAGGTCATTGGACGCCTGCCCGATCCCCTGTTCAATGGTGGACCAGCTCTCCGCCTTTTTACCACGCGCAATAAAAGAAATCTGATACGTCACATGCTCTTTTTTATTCCACACGTTATCGATGGAAAGCCAGATCAGGGACATGCCCAACAAAAGGCAGACCAACGCAAACGCCAAAATCTTCTTTTTATTCATCTAAGACCTCCAACCAGACGCAGATGTACCGCGTCGTTTCGCGGGTCTGCCGGCACCTATTCACAGTCGCCCATCGCCGCTGTTTTCACGGGCCCAACCTGGGATGCGTCCATCCTCTATGCTTTCCCGGCGGATTGCCCGGACTCAGACTGCGACTGAGGGAGATGGATACGGGCCGTGGTTCCTTCGTCCGGCTCGCTGTAAAGGGAGAGGCCGTATTCCGCGCCAAAATAAAGCTGGATGCGTTCGTGCACATTTTTCAGCCCAATCCCAGATCCTTTGCCGCGTTCCTTGCTGGTATCCTGCGTCAACAGTGCGTCCGCCTGTTCCTGCGGCATGCCGAGGCCGTTGTCCACCACATCAATGTAGAGGTCGCCGTCCTTCCGATACGCACGAATGTGGATTTCCCCGTCCCCGTCCATAAATTCCATCCCGTGGTAAATGGCATTTTCCACCAGAGGCTGCACAATTAGCTTGATGGTCTGGCAACCGAGCGTCTCGGGTTCCGCGGTCACGTCATAGACAAATTTATTTTTATACCGAATCTTTTGAATCGTCAAGTAGTTGCGCACGTGCTCCAGCTCGTCCGCCACTGTGATGATATTCTTTCCTTTGGACAAGCTAATGCGGAACAGCTTCGCCAGAGCCGTAACCATCTGGATCGCACCCTCATACCGCTCATTTTCCACCATCCAGACAATGGAGTCCAGCGTATTATACAGAAAATGAGGATTGATCTGCGACTGCAGCGCATCCATCTCACTTTTGCGCTTGCTCTCCTGCTCAGCTACAATGTCGTCCATCAATTTGTGCATCTGCTCCGCCATGGAACAGATTGCCTGCCCCAGATGTTGGATTTCATAAGAGCCCTTAATATGAATATGCGTATCCAGAGTTCCTTTTTCCAATTCTTTAACCGCACGTTCCAGTGATTTGATGGGATTTGCAATGCGCTGAGAAAGGAATATATTTACCGTAATCAGCAGGAAAATCGTAAAGCAAACAAAAAAGACAGAGAACACCTGCAATTGGTTATAATCGTTGGTAATATCCGACATGGGTACTACGCCTACAATTTTCCAACCCGTATAGCCCACGGTCTTGACCGTTACAAGGCGTTCCTGCCCTTCAAATTGCTCCGTGTGCGTGCCGTCCTCATAGCTGGCGACTTCCATGTTGTTCTCATGGATCAGGTTCGAATAGATCAGCTGCTGGCGTGGGTGATAGATGATCTCGCCGCCGGAGTCCATCAGATAGAGATAGCCGGATTCTCCCAAATCCACGTTTTTGCAGATCTGCTCAATCCCGCTGAAATTCATATCAACCAGCAACACGCCGTGTATGATCGATCCGCTGCGCGTCAGTTCCACCGAGCGGCTCAGTGAAACCACCCAATTGTACCGGTTGTCCGAATTGGTAAACAGGTTCTGCACATGCGGTGTGGAAAAATGCAAATTCTCAATTTTTTCGTTCGCATCGATGAACCAATCCTGACTTTTGGGATCGACTGCCGCCTTTAGCTGTGAAAGTGGTTCCGCCGCCACCACTTCGCCGCTGTCTGTAAAGACCGCCACGCTGACCAGCAGGTCGCGGTTCGTCTCATACAGCAGGCGCATGTCCTTTGTTAAATCTTCCATATCCGAAGCGATATCCGCGTTTTTAATGACGCGATAATACATCGAATCGGAGACGCGCATCATATTGTGCAAATAATTGTCCAGATTCAAGTTTACCTGGTTCAGCATTCTGCGGTTGTCGTCGGATACCATCTTCTCCGTAGAATTGATGAAGCGTGCCGAAAGGATGACCGCCACCAGGATCATCCCCGCCACTGCCACCAGGGTAAAGGTGATTGAAATGGTAAACTGGATGCTGCGCTTTTTATAAGCGTGTTTGATTCTCTGCGAAATATGTTTTAGGCGTCTCAGCATCACAATCCTCCGTGCGCAATGTGCTCCACAGCCCTTCCCCGGCCCTTCATTTTCCAGAAGTGGGCTTGTCCGCTGGCTCCGTCACTGCGGGCGCGGCCTGGCGGTATTTGGATGGGGAAACGCCGAAGCGCTTTTTAAAGACATAGCTGAAATAGTTCGGTTCGGTGTAGCCCACCTTTCCTGCGATCACATACGTCTTGTCGTTCGTGGTATTCAGCAGGTTCAGGGCATGCTGTAGCCGGACCTCCGTCAAATAGGAGACGAAGCTCATTTCCGTCTCCCGCTTAAAAACAGTGGAAAAATACGCGGGGCTCACGTGCAAAAATGCGCAGAGCTTTTCCACGGAAATCTCCGGGTCCATATAATGCTCTTCAATATATTGTTTTGCATTGCGCGCCAGAAGCTTTGTGGAATCCAAACGTTCTCGCTTGACCTGCGCGCCGATGCGGATACAGCTTTCAATCAGCCACTGGCGGATTTTGGACGGCGAATGGGAAAAGATCATTGTAAAATAGTTGAATTCCTCACCAAAGATCTCTTCTGTATTGAGCTCATATGTGCGCACCACCCGCAACAGGGCTGTGACCAACTCCACCAGATAAATCTGATACTGTCCCACCGGGATCAACTGCGATTCAAATCGGGAGAACAACTCGTTGACCACCTTGGTGATCTCTTCTTCCCCACCCAGTTTGATCGCATTCAGCAACGTGCGCTCCTCCTGCTCGCCGAACTGTAGCTGTACAGAGGCATCCGGCTCCACATCCTTGATATAGATCGCGCGACCTTCGCCCAATATTGCGCTATAATCCAAAGCGCTTTGTGCTTCCTGATAAGACCGGCTGATCTCATTGAGATTGCCGCATAGGCCGCCGATTCCGGCACAGATGTCCCCGCCGAGCACACGCTCCGCACTTTTGCACACCTCATTCAGTCCGGTGATCAGATTCGTCACGCCTCCCTCCCATTGGAAGTCCGCCAGGATGACCACGTTGTCCGTATAGAGGAAGCTGGTAAAATGGCAGAAGCGCCCCAGCGTTTCCCCAACGATTTTCGAGACGGAAATCGGGATCAATTCCTGTGCTCCTCCCAGAGGCGCGTCAGCCGATAACGCATGTGCGGGGGCATCCTCCGCATGCAGCAGAGCGACGGTCCAATATTTGGCGTCCAGCTGCAGTTGGAACATCTCTGCCTGCGCCTGCACGCGCTGCCGCGGCACACGGCCCTCCAAAAGGCCCACCAGGAACTGCTCCCGCAGCACTGGGAGGCTCTCCCGGTAGTTACGACGCAGCATTTCGATGTCCCGCTGGTCAGCAAGCTCCTGGTCCAGTTGGCATTTCAATTTTTGGAGCGTCTTTGTCAGTTCCTGTGCATTGACCGGTTTGAGCAGGTATTCCGTGACGTTCAATTTAATCGCCTTCTGGGCGTATTCAAAGTCGTCGAATCCTGAGAAAATGATAATCTTCACAGAGGGCATCTGCTCTGCGATCCTCTCGCAAAGCTGCAACCCATCCATAAAAGACATTTTGATATCTGTCATAATGACGTCGGGATGCAGATGTTCGGCCAATTCCAGCGCTTCCACGCCGTTTTCCGCACTGCCGACCACCTCATATCCCAGGGCGTTCCAGTCGATTTTCCGGATGATCCCCTCCCGAATCTCCTCCTCATCATCCACTACAATTACACGATATCGTCCCATATATGGAAACTCCTTTTGTCCGTTTCTGTTCACGGCCTTTCCGTAGCTTATGCTTGTTTTATGCCAAATAGCGGCGTTTTTCGCAGCTATTCCATTTGTTGCTCGAAATTATTGTACCATTCTTACACAAATTGCGCAACACTTTCCGCACAGCAGGCACAAACTGGCTTTTATTGCCATTTCCCAGTCTCCTCCGGACGCGCGAAAACCATCCGTATGGGCGCAATCAAAAGTGGAAATTCTGTTGTGTTCCGACTGGATAAAGCGGCAAATCAGCCGTAAGCAACCTTTTTATGCTGTATCCCCGGTAAAAATTATATCCCTAAACCATGCGTAATAAAAAATGAGCTTATCCCGTACTTCGATTCAGGTAAAACCATCCGGTCCATCGCTGTGCACTTTTTGATGCTTCATTCCTCAGAAAAGACGGTGTCCCAATTGGACACAATAAAGACCGCGTCGCTCTTCAAAGAGAAAAACGACGCGGTCAAAGAAAAAACAAAAAATGATTGCATCATTTATATGCTGCAATAAGCCAGAGAAAACAATGTCCCTGTCCGGATAAGACACAAAAAGCCCGCTCCGACAAATGCCGGAACGGGCTGAATTGTTGAAGGAAATTACTTTCTTCTGTACTTGGACATATCGATTGCAACAGCGATCGCAATGATAACGCCCTTGATCACCTGCTGCCACATCGGGCTAACGCCGATGAACTGCAGGCCGTACTGGATAACGGTGAAGATCAGCACGCCGCTGATGATACCGCCGACAGTACCGATACCGCCGTTCAAAGAAACGCCGCCGACCACGCAAGCCGCGATTGCGTCAAGTTCGTAGCCGTTGCCGTAGTTGTTGGTTGCACCAGCAGTTCTGGCAGCTTCCAGAACGCCGCCAACGCCG
The DNA here is from genome assembly GCA_048455095.1 of Anaeromassilibacillus sp. GTDB lineage: Bacteria > Bacillota > Clostridia > Oscillospirales > Acutalibacteraceae > Anaeromassilibacillus. The sequence continues at coordinate 1,189 of DBFXIC010000199.1, read as the reverse complement.
TACATGAAGGAAGCAAGAATGAAGATGCCCATGATGGTTCTGAACACGTTGACGCCGGAAACAACAGCCGCTTCGCGGTTGCCGCCGATGGCATACACGTTCTTGCCGAACACGGTCTTATTCAGGACAAACCAGATTGCAACCGTGAAGAGAATAGCGATCGGAACCAGGATGGAGATCTTGCCGCCGATCTTGGTCTGGCCGATTGCCGCGAAGTCCGGACGGACACCGCCGATCGGCTGGGAGTTGTTCGGAGGCATATCGAAATACAGGGAACATGCGCCGTAGATCATTACCTGCACAGCCAAGGTGGCGATGAAGGGGTGCATGTCATATTTCGCAACAAGGAATCCATTCAGAACACCGAACAGCATGCATGCAACGATTGCTGCAAGGATCGGCAGAACCACTGGAACCTGCGGCAGATTCGGATAGAACCGGTTCGCATATGTAGCGGTCTGCAGCATGGAGGTGGAGATAACAGCCGCCAAGCCGACCATACGGCCTGCGGACAGGTCGGTACCTGCAATCAACAGGGTGAAGCAGATGCCCAATGCGATAATCATTCTGGTGGAAGACTGGGTCAGGATGTCCAAGAGCACCTGGATCTGCAAGAAACGGGGCTCAATGAAGCAGATAACAATAACCAAAACCAGCAATGCCAGCATGATCGCGTTGTTTGTCAAAAAGTTCTTTGCAGCCTTCGAAGAGAAGGAAACTTCGGGATGGAGGCGCTCGCCTCTTGTGATCTGAACAACACCATAAGCGGTGACAATTACGCCGATGCCAAGGACAAACCAGGGCAGATCAAATGTCTTTTTCGGATTCAATACAAAATTGAGAATGACACCCAGAACTGCGAGCACTACGCCCACAATAATGAAGGACAATGCGTATTTTTTCCGGGGAATCGTCTTTTCTCCTTGCATACCCATTTACCTCACTTTCTTTTTTGCATACGTCCATCTACCGCGCGACGAAAGAACGGACATATGGCGAATTCAGGGATTCCATAAACCGTGCCAAGCAGGCCGCCGGTCCATTTCCATTACATAAACTTCGTAGCCAAACGCATAACCTGGACGGAGTCCGCCTCTTCACGATCCAGGAAGCCCGTCACACGGCCTTCGCACATGACCATTACGCGGTCCGCCATGCCCAACAGTTCGGGCATTTCCGAAGAGATCAT
>DBFXIC010000198.1:0-13703 GCA_048455095.1 Anaeromassilibacillus sp. | reverse complement strand
AATATTGTGCAAGTTCCTTCAGCGTTTCCCCATGGGGTGTAGCCGGAAGCCCGACACACCCTGCGTTGAAGTTTTAATCATTAAAACTGCGGACGTTTGACGCCCGCTGGAAAGTGAAAATGATCACGTCTATAATTGTATTACGTTATATACCCGAATGTCAAGAATTTTGATGTCAATATGTATAAATTATGAATAATTTAGGACGAAATGCTCGCAAAGAATGACAAGAGATTTACCGCTTGACAATCCGGCAGGCGAATGATAAGATAAAAAATAATCCAGTATACCATCAAAGCGTTGATGAGGAAGCCGCGGATTTTATGCAACAGAGAGCGCACGCAATAGCTGCAAGCGTGCGCGGCAAAGAAATGCGCATCGGCCACCACCTCGGAGCGCGCGCCGAAAGCTTTGTGCAGAAGGCGTGCCGTATGGCCGCGTTACAGGCCGCTGAAAGGGCAGCTCATGCTGCTGAATCAGGGTGGAACCGCGGGTATTCAGCCCGCCCCTCTTTGCTGAGGGGCGGGCTTTTTGTTTGTTGTATGTTACAAATCAAAAAGGAGACGAAACGATATGGTAAAAGTAACGCTCAAAGGCGATGTGCGGGAGTATGAAGCCGGCACGACGATCGCCGAAATTGCAAAATCCATTGGCGCGGGCCTGTATAAAGCCGCCTGTGCTGGTAAAATTGACGGGGAAGCTGTGGATCTGCGTACGCCGGTGACAAAGGATTGTACGGTGGAAATCCTCACGTTTGACACAGCGGAGGGGAAACACGCCTACTGGCATACGACCTCCCACATCATGGCACAGGCCGTGCAGCATCTGTTCCCGGATGCGGTGTTCGCCATTGGCCCGGCCATCGAAAACGGCTTCTATTACGATATGGACTTGCCGCGCACACTCACGCCGGAGGACCTCGAAAAGATTGAGGCCGAGATGAAGAAGATCATCAAGCAGGATCTGCCGCTGGAAAAATTTGAGCTCGATCCCGCCGAAGCAAAGGACATGATGGCTGCGAACGGCCAGGTTTACAAGGTGGAACTGATTGAAGAGCACTCCGGGAAGGGTGAGAAGATCAGCTTTTATAAACAAGGCGATTTTACCGACTTGTGCGCTGGCCCGCATCTGATGTCCACGGGTTCCGTCAAGGCGGTCAAGCTGCTCAACTGCACCGGCGCATATTGGCGCGCGGACGCGAATAACAAGATGCTGCAGCGCGTCTACGGCATCTCCTTCCCGAAGGCTTCCCAGCTGGAAGAATACGTCACCATGCTGGAAGAGGCGAAGAAGCGCGATCACCGCAGAATCGGCAAGGATCTGGAGCTCTTCACCATCATGGAAGAAGGCCCCGGCTTCCCGTTCTTCCTGCCGAAGGGCATGGTCCTGAAGAACCTGCTTATCGACTACTGGCGCCAGATTCACCGCGAGGCGGGCTATCAGGAGATTTCCACCCCGGTCATCCTGAGCCGGAAGCTCTGGGAGCGCAGTGGCCACTGGGACCACTATCAGCAGAACATGTACACCACGGTGATCGACGAAGAGGATTTCGCGATCAAGCCGATGAACTGCCCGGGTGGCATCCTGGTGTATAAGACAAAGATGCATTCCTATCGCGACCTGCCCCTGCGCATCGGCGAGCTGGGCCTGGTGCACCGCCATGAGCTTTCCGGCGCGCTGCATGGATTGATGCGTGTGCGCTGCTTTACGCAGGACGATGCGCACATCTTTATGACGCCGGAACAGATTAAGGATGAGATCAAGGGCGTTGTGCGCCTGATCGACAAGGTGTACAGCACCTTTGGCTTCAAATATCACATCGAACTCTCCACCATGCCCGAGGATCATATGGGCGCGTTGGAGGACTGGAATACCGCGACGGACGCTTTGCGCGCGGCCATCACGGAATTGGGTTACGACTACGAGGTCAATGAGGGCGACGGCGCGTTCTACGGCCCGAAGCTCGACTTCCATCTGACCGATTGCCTGGGCCGTACCTGGCAGTGCGGCACCATCCAGCTGGACTTCCAGCTGCCGGAGCGCTTTGAACTGGAATATACCGGCGCGGACGGCGAAAAGCATCGCCCAATCATGATCCATCGCGTCGTATTTGGCAGTATCGAACGCTTCATCGGCATCCTGACGGAGCATTTTGCAGGCGCGTTCCCGATGTGGCTGGCGCCGGTGCAGGTGAAGATTCTGCCCATTGCGGAGCGCCACCACGCCTATGCCCAGGCATTGGAGGAGAAGCTGGCCGCCGCCGGACTGCGCGTGGAAGCGGACCTGCGCAGTGAAAAGATCGGCTATAAGATTCGCGAGGCACAGTTGCAAAAGATTCCGTATATGCTCGTCATGGGCGACAAGGAAGCAGAACAGGGCAATGTGTCCGTGCGCAGCCGTAAGGACGGCGACCTCGGTTCCATGACGTTGGAGGCCTTTATTGAGAGAGCCCAGCAGGAAGTTGCCGACAAGGCACACGACTGATTTGGCAGATAGAAAGTTGCAATAAGCAAGGCGCCGGATACAGATGCTGTGGAAAACAATTTTCTACACGTCTTCCGGCGCCTTGTTTATAGCTTAAGAAACGTTCGCATTTTGTCTCAAAGATTATGTAAAGCGATTGTTTTGAAACTTTTCCACGAAATTGCACAGGGCTATTTTTACCTCTAGTGGAAAAGTAGGAGGAAACAGGGGAAAATGCCGCTCCATATTGTGGAAAACTTAGTGGAAAATGTGGAATATTATAATTCCCAGAGAATTCAGAGGAGATAAGAATATTGAGATTATGTAAAGTAAAAGGTGGACAGTTTGTAAGCTCTGTTTTTCTAAAAAAGAGGCTTGAATCCTGCGACAGTTTATGGTAAAATAATAAAGCTACATTGGAAAAGGCCAGACAGAAAATGGAATAGACTTGCGGCTGTAGTTCATCGGTAGAATAGAAGCTTCCCAAGCTTCGGAGGTGGGTTCGACTCCCATCAGCCGCTCCAAAAAGTACAGGGCAAAAAGAAGTTGTGCTCAAAAGGCCAGCGTTTTTAAGCCCTGCAAGGCTCCCAACGATTTATAGTTGGGAGCCTTCGTTTTTTGCATATTAGCCATTCAAAAATTTTTCGATCGGATTTGGAGCTGCGTCTTTCCCCAGCTTTCCACAATTGGAAGAAAGTAGATTAGAATAAATGGGTTGAACTCTTCGAATAAGAGTTCAACCCATTTATTTATTTGGTTTTCTCAAGTTGTGTGTCCAGTTTTGTTTTTTCCCGGCTCGGAAAAGAGATTAATATGAAATCAAGCCATATCATCTCGAAGCGCATCGATGACGTTCTCCTTTTTGATTTTACTGGTGGCATACAACATAGTGATGGAAACGATACCGAATACGCCCAACACACTGATGATCAGATTGCCCCACGGGAATATGAATGGAAGGTCGTCCAACCTTTCTACAAATGCCAACGCTTTATAGATTAACCAGGAGAGGAATACAGCGATAGGAACCCCAAACAGCAGCGTCCGCATCCCATAAAAGGCACATTCAAAATTCATCATTTTGTTGAACGCACGGTCGGACATTCCCACGGATCGGAGCATGGCAAGCTCGCGCCGCCGCAGCCGGATGTTTGTAGAAATCGTATTGAATACATTTGCAACCGCGATCAACGAGATCATGATAACAAAAACGTAGGTGAACACGTCAACTACAAAGATGGCGCTGCGGAACATGTCAACAGCTATGGAGAGATTGAGCAGGGTATAGTCGGAGGTAATGCCTGATTCCCCGATCATAGACTGTATTTGCGCCATAGACTGCGCCGGGTTTTCTGACCAGAAGGTCAGGCCAAATTTTGCAGGTACCCCCAATCCGTCAAACTGAGGCTTCATCTGCCACGGGGCAACTACCATAAATAGATAGGTGGGCATTGCATCCTTGGGGAGTGTGTCTAGCGGGTATGTGTCCACAAAGGTGGCGCGGATCGTTTTTGTCTGTTCCCCAGAAGCGGAGGCGAGCGTAAAATCCATAGAACGGTTTGTAAAATACGTAGCGTGCTCGACTGTGTTCATTCCGATGATCAAAAACTTTGCATCCGGCCCGGAATATTCCTCTGCGGGCAGGCCAAGGCTTTCGATAAAATCAAAATAAATAGCATCTTCGAGGAACTGAACGTCCAACGGAAGTTCTAAAGATTCCCCCGTGCTTTCATCACCCATGGACTCCCGGTAGACGCGTAAGAAATCACTTGGAAGGTCGCTTGTCATGCTAGGATAGGTCAGATTCGCCTGATAGGTGCTTTTATAAACACCGTCAGCGGTTTTCAGCCTGTCATATAATGAAAAGAACGCTTCCTCCTCCATATCCTGCGTATAGAAGGAGATGTCGCCGTCCATTTCTACCGTAAGTTCCTTTGCAAGCTGTTTTAAAGTGGTCCCAAAAGCACTTCCAGACACAAATAATACAACGCTTAAAGTAAGGGACAGCACAACGCTGCGATAGCGCTTTTTGTTCCGTTTGAAATTTTTAAGCGCGAGTGTTCCCTCAAAACCGTAGATACGTTGCGAAAGCTTTGACGTTTTAACAGCTTTTGTCTCAGTCTTGATCTCGTTGGTCTGGCGGATACACTCCATCACGGGAGTGGCGGCGGCCTTCCTGGCGGGGATATAGGCTGAGATCAGAATTGTAATAAAGCTGACAACCGCTGCCGCCGCCAGCGCGGGAGCCGACAATGACAAGGTCAAAGGGACCTTACTGCTGATAATCATGCTGAAATTGCTTGCAACAATAGGCAGTATCAGTCCGATACTGCCGACACCGACCAGAATACCGAACGGGATGCCAATAGCTCCGATGCATAGGCCCTCAAAAATCACAGAATTTCGCAGTTGTTTTCCTGTTGCGCCCACTGACATGAGGATGCCAAGCTGGTGAATACGCTCGTTCAGCGAAATGTTGAATGCATTATAGATCAGAAAAATCGAGCCGATCATAATGATGATAATCAAAATGCCGCCAACCGAGTACAAAAGCGTATTAAACAGTTTATTCTCCGAAGCCCCCAGAAAACGCAGTACATCTTCATTCAAGACATACGTGCCCGCCCCGGCTATGCTGCTTGCGTATGTTTGTACCTGCCGCGGATTTTTCAGCGTGACAAACAGGCTGAACCGATCCGCCTGGCCGGCGGTATCTGCTTTTGTGATCAGTGTATATCCGGGCGCGGAATGCTCCTCAAATCCCGGACGATCGCAGATACCCACAACCGTGTAGGTTTTCTGCGCTGTGGGCGCCAGCATTTCCTCTCCGGCGCGATAGGGATCGTGCTGCGTGAGCGTTTCGCTGCCTGCCTTACGGCTTCCGACTGCAAGGGTCAGGGTATCGCCCACCGAAATCTTAACGCCGGCCTTGATCCCGATATGGGATGGAATTAAAATTTCGCTGTTGGTCTGCGGCAGTCTGCCGGCGATCAGATTGATTGGCAGGGTGTCAAAGGTTTCATCGCGGAATCCGGAGATAAAGAGATAGGGCTTTTCCGGACTTTTCGCACCGTCAAGCATGGCATAGCCGATGTTTTCAAAAATTGCAGTACTTGTGACCTCTTTGTCGTTCGCCCGCTCCTGTATAAAAGAGGAATCCACATCCTCAAAAGCAACGTGCCAATTACCGCATTTGGCAATCGAACCGTTTGCCATAAAATTCAACAGAGAGGTGCCGAAGGTGGCGACCGCCGTGATCATGGCTGCGGACAGAACAACGCCCACGATCGTGACAAGCGTCCGTGTACGATTCTTTTTCAACCCTTGCAGCGCAACCTTGTTAAGAATGTTCATTATCGCGCCACCTGCCTCTCATCCCGTACCACCTTACCGTCCGCGATGGTAATGATCCGCTCTGCCTGCAACGCAATGTTTTCATCATGGGTGACGAGAAGCAGGGTCTGCCCATATTTTTTGTTGCTTTCCTTCAGCAAGCGGATGATTTCCTGTCCATTCCGGCTGTCCAAACTGCCTGTGGGTTCGTCCGCGAGCATGACCGCCGGTGCATTCATTAGAGCGCGTCCAATGGCGACACGCTGCTGTTGACCACCTGAAAGCTGATTGGGAAGATGTGTTCTTCTCTCCTGTAGCCCAAGCAGCTCCAGCAGATCATTTAGCCGGGCCGTGTTGACCTTCCGCTTATCCATGAGAATGGGGAGCGTAATATTTTCCACCACATTCAGCGTAGGAATGAGATTGTGGAATTGATAGATCAGCCCGACCTGCCGTCTGCGAAAAATGGCAAGTTTTTCATTGTTCTGTGCGTAGACATCTTGTCCCTCCAAATACACCTTACCGCTTGTCGGCACATCCACGCCTGCGATTGTGTGAAGCAGCGTGGATTTTCCGGAGCCCGAGGAGCCAATGATCGCGGTAAATTCCCCCTTCTCGATCGTCAGTGAAACATGGTCAAGCGCGGTTACCTGACTATCGCCTTTCCCATAGATCTTACAGAGATCTTCAACCTTTAAAAACTCCATCACGCAAGTCTCCTTTTCCTGTTGATACCCATATCATAGAGCTTTCAGCTTACATCTCTGTGACTTTTAAGTGAGAGATTCGTCACTTTGGGAAACGGATCAAAAAGAGCGCGCCGCCCAGCGGGTGATTTTTTGCGGTGACCGTCCCACCCTGCCGCAGTATAATGGTCTTACAAAGCGCCAGTCCGATTCCATATCCATTGGAATTTTGGGTTTTTCCACGATAAAACCGGTCAAACAAGCAGTGCAAATCTTCTTTATTAAACCCTTTGCCGCTGTCGTGGATGGCAATCTCGGTAAATAAGGGGTTGTCTGTGCAGGCGATCTCGATCTTGCCGTTCTCGCCTGCGCTCTCCATACAATTCTTGACAATGTTTTGGATTGCTTCCGCAAGCCACCCCGGATCGCCATGAAGCTTTATTCCTTTCGGCACGTCCATTTGCAAATCAATGTTGTGCAACTCTATTGAGATCAGAAGCGGGCGGAGAGAGGCGTCTATCAATCGGTTGACGTCGATCTCCTCGGTTTGAAACGTCACAATGCCCGCGTCCAAACGGGATAATTTCAGCAGTGAAGTGAGCAGCCAGTCCATCCGCGCAAGCAATTCCTCTATCTCTCTTATGAATGCCTTTCGCTCGTTTATATCCGTACTGTCTGCCAAGAACATTAAAATGAGATTTACGGATGTGAGCGGGGTTCGGAGTTGGTGGGCTATATCGGCTAGGGAATCGGCGAGATGTTCTTTCTCTTTTCGCAGCGCACCGTTTTGTTCCCGAATGCGCTGTGTCATCTTTGTAATCTCGCTGTGAAGAATGGAGAGCTCGCCTTCCTCCAATTCCCCGATACACAACTGGTCGGCGTCGTGGAGCACCAGGTCGATTTGATCTGAAATCTGTGCGATTTTTTTGTATCGGGATTTGGTAAACACGAAAAACGCCGTACCAAAGGTTGCGGCCGAACCAAGGGAGAGGATTCCTGCTTTTATATCGATTGCAAATCCCAGCAGTATCGTGACGACGGCAATAATGAAGAATAAAACGGCGAACTGCCGAACCTCTCTATTTCGAAACATGTTCGTTCCCCAATCTGTACCCGATCCCGCGAACAGTCACAATGATTTGCGGATTTGCCGGGTCGCTCTCCACCTTTTCCCGCAGGCGTTTGATATATACAGTGAGCGTGTTGTCATTGACAAACTCACCCGCCGCGTCCCACAATTCATCGATCAGCCTACTCCTCGTAATAATCATCTGCGGGTTGCTGATAAATATCAATAAAAGACGATATTCTAATGCGGAAAGAAAAACCTCGCTGCCGTTTTTTCTCACGATGCCACTTGATGGATCAACGTGAAGCCCGCAAATTTCAAAACCAGACCCGGCACGCCCGCTTTTTCGCAAGGCAGCTCCAATTCGGGCCATTAATTCACGCGGTCGAAAAGGCTTAGTGATATAGTCATCCGCGCCCATGTTCAGTCCAGTAACAACACTCGTTTCATCGTCGGAGGCCGTCAGGAAGATCACAGGGATATCCTGCGCTTCCTTAATCGCCGTGTGCACTGTAAAGCCGTTTCCGTCGGGCAAAGATATATCGATTAACGCCAAATCAAATTGGTTCACGGCAAGCATGGCAAGAGCTTCCCTGCGAGTGGGAGCGTGCGCGACTGTAAACCCCTCCGAACGGAGCAACAGCGTCAGGTTTTTGGCGATTGCCTGATCGTCCTCAACCAGAAAGATCCGTTTCATTTATCTCCACCATCCTATTACCTTTTTATTGCCCATATCCACATTGGAAAATTGTGATTGTCTCATGAATGATTTTCCGTTATTCCCGATAGATCAGAGGGTGCGGTTTGCACCCACAGCTTTTTTCTGCCGGTTCTTCTTTAGTTATTATACCGACTCGCAACATTCAGTGCAATGTATCCTAGGAAATACCATCCGACCTCGTTTGGTGCTGCTCCGTCTGTATTTTGGAACAGTAAAAAATGGCAGCCAAAAATAAGAAAGAGGCCAAGATGAAAATAAGAGATTTTCACGTATTTCAGTTGTGCGCATCTGCCTATAATGAAATGAAATTCCCCAAATAGGGTGTTGTTAATTCAGTAGATAAAAATTTTTAGGATATGCTTTATTGTAATACGAAAGTAAACAGTTCAGCGGGAGATCAACAGGTTGAAAGTCAGTCACTTCGTGCAAAAGGATTGCGCAAATAGAACTTGGAGCGTAGGGGCGGCAGTCCCTTCAACCGCTGTCTGTTCAGGTAAAAAAGGTCGTTTTCACGCGCGTGAAAACGACCTTTTTGATTGATCGGCGGCAGGAGCATTGCATATACGATTTATTGAGATATTAATGCCCACAGCAGTCCAAGACGCAAGAGTGCTGCTTCCGGCTTTTCGAGGCCATCATGCGATAAATTGGAGATTCAGAAGTGTCCGACATGAGGCCAGTGGCCGGAACCATTGTAATCTTCTCCACATCAAAAGACAGCTGGAATCCATCCCACTTATTCAAAACATATCCCATGACAAACCCGCTTGAAAAGATTCCAACAACAACATTATGACTTTTTCAGTTTAAATAGTGGAGCCTGGACATGTCAAACGGCGCATTTCGTTTCATGGTACCTCATGGCAGATTAGCCAAAGCGATCACTCCAAAAGAGAGAGCAAGGCTTTCAAAGGGGCGGATAAAGTCTTGTCTTTGTGCCAGACCGCAATAAGCTCATTTTGCAGGGAAAGCCCCTCGACCGATACAGATACCAGCGTTCCGCTGTGGATGGCGTCCTGTACCAGGACATCCGGAAGGACCGTGACGCCCAGGCCCGCCTTGGCGGCCTCCGTCAGAGCCAAGGAATTTACGCTGGTCCAGGCGGGGTACACGGTGCGGCCGGAGAGCCATAGGGCGCTGTCCAGTGTATCCCGAATGGCGCTCCCTTTTTCCCGCAGGAGCAGTTTTTCCGAACAAAACGATTCTAGGCTCATGGGATTGCCTTTGATTGGATAACCGGGTGCGCAGACGATTTCCAGCGGATAGGAGGCAAACGGCTGACAGATGAATGGTCCCTGTGGTGCGGCGCCTTCAATCAGAGCGACATCCGCCTTTCCCGTCCGCAGAATCTCCACAGCCGCAGCCGCACTGACAACATCGACGTGGACAGGCAGTTCCGGCCATGCAGCGCGAAAGCGCTGCAACATGCCCGGGAGGCGAAATGCAGCGATCGTAATGCTGGAGACAAGATGCAGGGGGGCCTGCTGTTCCAGATGCTCGATGTGTGCTTCCAAAGTCTCGCAGGCGGACAGGATGGGAAGAATTTCTTCCAAAAATAATTGACCGCTTGCCGTGAGTTGGACCCGCTTGGAAAGCCGGTCAAATAGGACGGTCCCGGCGCGTTCCTCCAATTCCCGGATGGCGTGGGAAACTGCCGATTGTGTAATGTACAATTGCTCGGCCGCCTTTGTAAAATTTCCCGTTTCAGCCACTGTACGAAAGATTTCAAAATGCCGCAGCGTCATGTCACTGTCCTCCTTTATCATGAATAAAATGCATTGATTTGATTAGATTATATCGTTTTACAGATGGATATACAAGCGATATAATACAGAGAGAACGAAAACAGGAGGATGAACCATGGGTTTTCAAAAGGTAAAACAGTATTTGTGGCTGGCTGGTGTAAATCTGTTTATTAGCGCATTCACTTTTGGCGGGGGATATGTGGTGATCCCGATGATCCGGAAATATTTTGTGCAGGGAAAAGGCCTGTTTACAGAGGAAGAACTTTTGGATATGGCGGCGGTAGCACGGTCCACGCCGGGGGCGATTGCGGTCAATCTCTCGGCGCTGGCTGGATACCGTGTGGCGGGAGTCGGCGGAATCGTCGTCAGCAGTATTGCGGCGGTACTTCCGCCGCTTGTCATCCTGTCCGTGGTGTCCGCCTGGTATACCGCGTTTGCTGCAAATGTGTGGATTGCTGCAATCCTGAAAGGAATGCAGGCGGGTGTGGCAGCTCTGATTATCGACCTGGTGGCTCAGATGACCCGGATGGTTCTCAAAGAGCGCTCCCTACTTTTGAGCCTGATGATCCCCGCCGCTTTTTGCGCAAGCTTTTTCTTTACCATCAACGTTGCCGTGATTCTGGTGATCTGCTGTTGCCTCTGCATTGCGCAGGTCTGGTGGAAGAAACGGAGGGAAGCGTAATGGGAAAGCTATGGACGCTGTTGATCACGTTTTTTCAGATTGGTTTGTTCAGCATCGGTGGGGGTTATGCGATCATTCCTCTGATTCAGGAACAGGTGGTGGAAAAAAACAGCTGGGTTTCTCAAAAAATTTTTACAGATATTATCACGATTTCGCAGATGACGCCGGGACCATTGGCGGTCAATGCTTCCACCTTTGTCGGGATTCAGATCGGCGGTATCCCAGGAGCTGTCCTTGCGACAACTGGCTGCGTCCTCGCGGGAATCTGCATCTCTGCTGTGCTGTACCGCTTTTTCCAGAAGCATCAGTCATCCGTCTATGCGTTTGAGGTTCTAAAGGGGCTGAAGGCGGCGTCTCTCGGCCTGATCGTCTCGGCCGCCGCAACCATTTTATTATTGGCATTTACCGGCGCTTCCGAGCTTGGCATGACGGCGCAGATCGACTGGATTGCTGTGCTGATCTTTGCTGGTTCCCTGGTGTTTCTGCGGAAATGGAAGATGAATCCCATGCTGCTGATGGTTGCCAGCGGCATTGTGGGGCTGATGGTGTATCATTAAAGAAAACAGCGATTGGCCCCCTATGGCGAAGGGACGTTGCTGCCGCACTTGCCCTGTTTTTACGTGATTCCTTTTATGACAATGGTTCCGGTGTATATAGAAAACTCCCCCCCTTTGGATATGAATGTAGATGTGGTATATTGGATCTACTGGTTGATGGCCAACACGTAGGCGCACAAAAAGTCACGAGCCGGACGGCCGCCTCCGCTATAATGTAGGCACACGGAAAGGGGGGAGTAGCATTGAATTGGATCACAGGGCTGCAAAATGCGATTGATTATATTGAAGATCATTTGACCGAGGAATTGGACTATGCGGAAATCGCCAGACAGGCGTATTCCTCCAGCTTCCACTTTCAAAGAATTTTTGGAATCCTCTGTGGCTGCTCGTTGGGCGAATATATTAGGAACAGGCGCCTGACGCTTGCGGGAAGCGAACTGACCGCTTCGGGCGTTAAAGTGATCGACGTCGCGCTGAAATACGGATATGACAGCCCAGAAAGCTTTAGCCGGGCATTCACCCGGTTCCATGGGATCAGGCCGTCACAGGCGAAGGTGAGCGCTGCGAGCCTTAGGTCCTTCTCCCGCCTCTCCGTGAAACTGGTGATCGAAGGAGGAACCGTCATGGATTACAGAATTGAAAAGATGGGCGCATTGAAGGTGATTACGCAAAAACGGCGTTTTCCACGCGGAGAGGTCGGCAAGGAACAGATTCACGCCATGTGGCATGCGTTTATGGAGGATGGTACCATGGATGCCCTATGCAGGTATGTCCAGCCGGAAAACGTGTTTGGCGATGCGATTGTGGGGATTAGCTTTGACAGCCCAGATACGGAGGATTTCGACTATGCAATTGGAGCGGCCTACTCGGGTGGAGAAGTTGCAGAAGGACTGTCCATCGAAGAGATTCCCGCCAACACCTGGGCGGTTTTTCCCTGCGTCGGTGCGATGCCGGATGCTTTTGAGGAGCTTTGGAAAAAAATTTACACGGAGTTTTTCCCAACGAGCGAATATCAGCCGTCGAACGGCATGTGCCTGGAGATCTATCCGAGCGCGGAGATCGATGCGAAGGATTACGCGTGTGAATTCTGGATCTCTGTAACAAAGAAATAGATTTTAACCAAATAGAAATGGCCGCGGCGTGAAATGCACGCAACAGTGGCAATTCTAAGATCAAAAAACGCCCTCGGAAATGACGGGTTAAAACAGGAATCGTTTTTTCGGTCCGCAGAAACGGTTCTTGTTTTATCCATGCCTAATCCGAGGGCGTTTTTTATTTACAAGATGAGACAAATGATAAGTGTTATGACAAGATACTGTGAAAGAGGGTTGTTTTCTGATGATGTATGGATGCAAGCCTATCCAAGCCAGCGCTTGAGCGATTGCATCAGCCGGTCGATTTCCAGCGGCTTGGAGAGATGTTCATTCATACCGGCCTGTTTGGCGCGGTAAACATCATCGGCAAACGCATTGGCGGTGAGCGCGATGATGGGAATACTGACGGCGTCCGGACGGTCGAGCGCGCGAATTGCCTGTGTTGCCAGATACCCATCCATCACAGGCATCTGGATATCCATCAGGATCAGCTGGTAATATCCTGGCTGCGATTGCTGGAACAGTTCCAAAGCCGCTTTGCCGTTAAACGCTTCTTCGACCTGAAGGCCGGCGATTTCCAACAGTTCCTTGGCGATTTCACGATTTAAGTCGTTGTCCTCCACCAATAAAATGCGCCATTGATGCTGAAAAGAAATTTTTTCCGCAACAGGAGGGGGCTCGTCCCGCGGTGATTCTTCGTCCGCTAGTTTTAAATAGAGGGTGACAGTAAAACGGGAGCCTTTGTTCAGACAGCTTTCCACCTGAATCGTCCCGTTCATCATGCGCACCAAATTTTGCGTGATTGCCAACCCCAGCCCGGTTCCCTGAATTTTACTGACACGGGAATCGGCGGCACGTTCAAATGGGGAAAAGATCCTTTTTTGAAATGCTTCAGACATGCCGATGCCATTGTCTTCCACAATCCACTCATAACACCCCACGCCGCTGGTGGAGGAAAGTTTCTCTTTCACACTCAGCCGGATACGGCCGCCATCCGGTGTGTATTTAACCGCATTGGAAAGCAGGTTCAACAGGATCTGCTGCACACGTACCAGGTCTCCCGAAACATCCTGATGCTGCAATTCCTGCAAATCGATCTGTAAGTCCTGATGCTTTTGCGTGACTTCGGGACGGATCATCTCTGAGACGGTTTGCAACATCCTGTTTAAGTTGAAATGACTTTCATTGAGGTTGACGCTTCCATTCTCAATTTTGGACATATCCAGAACTTCGTTGATAAGTTCTAAAAGATGCTCTCCGGAAAGACGGATTTTTTTCAGGCATTCCGCTATCCGTTCCGCGTTGTCGAGGTGCTGCTCTGCGATGGCGGTCATCCCCATGATTGCGTTCATC
>DBFXIC010000197.1:0-4847 GCA_048455095.1 Anaeromassilibacillus sp. | reverse complement strand
CGGTTCCCTGTTCGTCAGATTTTTTTCAAAAAATGCGAGCAGGCCGCCCATTAGCAGCGTGGATTTTTCTTGACGGTAATAGCGAACGAGTGAGGGAATGAAGAATAGGGAGCCAAACAAGCAGACGATGATGTCCTGCATGGTATCAGCCACGCCCGTGGTCAGGACGCGCTGCGGGTCACAGGGGAAAAACTGGCCGACCAGATATTCCCCGATTTCCCAAAGGCACGCCACCGTCATGGAAACCGAGAAGGAAAAGACGGCGACAAGTGGGAAATCACTTTTCTGTACTGTACGGCCTGGTTTCAGTGCGTAAAAAAGCAATACCCCAACCGACATGCCCAAGACGCCGGAGAGCGCATGGATGATCTTATCGTAATAGGGGGTATACTGATACGCCTGCATGACCAACCCCACGACATAGGCGAAAAAGCTGAATAGATAGATCAAGAAATGAAGCTGGTAGGCGGGGCGGAATCCCATGATCCGTTCGAGGACCGTTGGAAGAAGGAGAAGCAGCGGCCCGCATATCCCCAGTGTGCTATAATAGGATTGACCGCTTGAAGCATAATAGGCGGCCAAAATGATGCTGACGGACAGATAGAATAAAACAAAGAAAAAATTCAGCCGATGATACAGCTTTTCTCTTTTTTCCATAAAAACCTCCGTTTGAATCGTCAGGGCTGAATATGCAAGGAGTGTAAGATCGATGGATAACCTTATTTTGCAGAGCCTGCGCGAACGCAAATCTGTGCGGGTATTTCAAGAAACTCCCATTTCAGAAAAGGCGCAAAATGCCATTTTAGACGCTGCTATGCAGGCGCCGACCGCTGGGAATCAAATGCTCTATACCATTTTAAATATTACGGATCAGGACTTGAAGCAGCGCCTTGCGGAGACATGTGACCACCAGCCATTTATTGCAAAAGCGCCCCTGGTGCTGATTTTCCTTGCGGATTTTCAGCGCTGGTACGACGCCTTTGTTTTCGCTGGCTGTAATCCTCGCCTTCCAGCGGAGGGGGATCTGATGCTTGCTGTAGCGGATGCCTGCATCGCCGCACAAAACAGTGTGATAGCAGCGCAGAGTCTGGGAATCGGCTCGTGCTACATCGGGGATATTTTAGAACAGGCGGAAAGCCACAGAGAGCTGCTGGGATTGCCGGATTACGTGATGCCCGCCATTATGGTGGTGTACGGCTATCCCACGGAACAGCAGAGGCAGCGCAGAAAGCCAGCGCGCTTTGATTCACATTACATTGTGCAGGAAAATCGCTATCGGACTTTTTCTGCGGAGGAACACGAAGTCTGGTTTCGTGAGCGGGCTGCACGGGAGAATGACCGTGCATATGACTACCAACGCGATCTGGACGCTTTCTGTAAGCGCAAGTACCTGTCTGATTTTTCCCAGGAAATGTCCCGCTCCGTTGCGGCATATCTGGATAAATTTCGCAGCCGGTAGAAGTAAACCGCTGTCAACCGGCGAGTGTCCGGCTATTTGTTGTAAAATACGGAAACGCTAATCCATATGGATTCTTGGCCTGCCGGCGCTCAGGCGTCACGGTATTGGAAAAGTAGAAGGATCAAATATATGGGAAACGATCAGGGTTATGAAAGAACGATTCCGTTGAAAAAGGCGCCACAAAATTAAAAAAATCCGCATGCGCATCGATCGCCTGCGGATTTTTCCATATTGTTGCCGCCGGGACTCAATCGGTCTGGTCAAGGACCAGTTTCCTGCGCTGTTCGCGCTGCTCCGCACAGGACGCTTTGGTTCCCGCCAAAAGGCCGAGCTCGTCGCCAATCACATTAAAAAGGTCGCAGAGTATGGCTAATTCCTCCGGGGTGCGCTCCTGAGCGATCTGAAAGGCAACAGCGGTACCAGCGGCAATCAATTTTTCTCCATAGCAGCAGTCGTTCATGTATCTCACCCGGAACCATCAAAAGCCCCAGTCGGTGCATAGGGCTTTTGAATTTTTAGATTATGCGTTTCCACACATGCCAGTTTATGACGCGGCGCGGGATTCGGTGCGGTCAACCCTGCGTAGAGCGATCCCCAAGGCTTTCCACATAAGCCTGCATTTCCTGTTTGGATTGAATACTGTGCGTATGATTGACGACTGCGCGCTGTTCTTCTTCGGGGAGCGCGCAAAAGCGCTGCATGGCCTCTGGATGTTGTGCGAGTGCCATGCCAAAGCCGAGCGGTAAATCTTCCATGCAAAAACCCTCCTGTTTGATTAGAATATTCATAGTATGTGCTAAAAAGACAAAAACATCATGTTGCCATGCTGTCAAAACCTGGCTACTGCGCAAAAACGGTATGATTTCCCTGTGTCGTGTAACAATAGCTGTGGGAAAACACCCGCAACGAATGAAGAACAGGGATGGAATGATTGATGAATAAAAGAAAATCCAAAGCGAAAATATTTTTTCTTTCTGTCGCGGCGCTGTTATCCGCCGCGGTGATGACTGCGGCGGTGAGCACGATCTTTATCTTTACTATGGAACAGGCATCCGCAAAACCGGAGAAAGCGCCGCAAAGAATAGAGGAGACAAGCAAGCCGTCGTTTTCCTCTGCACAGCCGCAGAAGAGCGGCGCCGCGCAGGCGAATGCAAAGCCGGAAAAGTCCCCTGCGGACGACGATCTTTTGGTACTGGTCAATTATTCAAACAGCATGCCGGAGGACTTTCATCGGAACATCGTCAATCTGTATGGTGTCGACGTGGATGAGCGCATTGTAGAGCCTTTCCGAAAAATGCAGGAGGCTGCGCGGGCAGACGGCGTTTCTCTCTGGATTTCTTCGGGCTACCGCAGTGTTCAACGCCAGAGCGATCTGTTCGATCAGGCGGTGGAAGAGAACAAGGACAGCGGCATGGGACAGCGGCAGGCGGAAGCCGTGGCAGCGCTCTCGGTGGCACGGCCTGGCTGCAGCGAGCACAACACCGGCCTGGCAATCGATTTGAACGGCGTACGGGAGGACTTCAACGCGACGTTGGAGTATGCTTGGTTACAGGAACACGCAGCGGATTACGGATTCATCCTGCGCTACCCGGAGGAGAAACAGGAGATCACCCAGATCCGTTATGAGCCGTGGCATTACCGGTATGTCGGAATGGAGCATGCAAAGGCTATCAAGGAGCGCCATTTTTGTCTGGAAGAATACGTGGACTATTTAAAACAGGCGTGATTCAGAACGTCTCCGCCGTTTGCTTGAAAAGGGAAAGGGCGGGCTATGCCGGGAAGCCCGGCTTTTTTGGAAGCTGTCCATGGGACGACTAAAATCAACAATTGAAATCCTGCGTATATTTGGTATAATAAAAGAATTGAGACGCGGGGGCATCGCCCCAAAAAGCGCGAGGGTGTGCGCCGGAACCCCCATCCGGCGCACCGATCAAAACGAGAGGCGGGTTTATGATGCAAAATCAGACGGTAAGAACACGATTTGCGCCGAGCCCCACAGGATTTATGCATGTGGGTAATCTGCGCACGGCGCTGTACGAATATTTAATCGCAAAGTCCATGAGCGGCCAATTTGTGCTGCGTATTGAGGATACCGACCAGGAACGCCTGGTGGAGGGCGCGGTGGATGTAATCTACCGCACGCTGGAACAGGTCGGCCTGAAGCACGACGAGGGCCCAGACGTCGGCGGCGAATATGGCCCCTATGTCCAGAGCAAACGTAAGGACCTCTATAAGCCGTATGCGGAACAGCTTGTGAAGGAAGGCAAGGCATACTATTGCTTCTGCACCAAGGAGCGCTTGGACGCGCTGCATGAGGCGCAGGAGGGCGGCGGCTACGACCGTCATTGCCGCGATTTGCCCCAGGAAGAGGTGGACAGGCTCCTTGCGGCCGGCACGCCGTATGTGATCCGCCAGAAGATGCCCATCGAAGGCTCTACCACGTTCCACGATGTGGTGTACGGCGACATCACCATTGAAAATCGAGAGCTGGAGGACCAGATTCTGCTGAAGTCGGATGGTTATCCTACATACAATTTTGCGAATGTAATCGACGACCATCTGATGCACATCACGCATGTGGTGCGCGGCTGCGAATATTTGACCTCCACGCCAAAGTACAACCTGCTGTATGAGGCGTTCGGCTGGGAGGTGCCGACGTATGTGCATTTGCCGCTCATCATGGGCAAAAACGAGGACGGGAGTGTCTCCAAGCTCTCCAAGCGGCACGGTGCGACTGGATTTGCGGATCTGCTGAAAGAGGGGTATCTCCCGCAGGCAATCACGAATTATATCGCGCTGCTGGGCTGGTGCCCGAAGGAAAACCGCGAGCTGTTCACGCTGGCGGAGCTGGCGGAAAATTTCTCCATCGATGGAATCAGCAAATCTCCGGCGGTGTTCGATTATGACAAACTGACATGGTTTAATGCGGAATATCTGCGTGCCATGCCGCAGGAGGAGTTCATCGCGGAGGCGACTCCGTATTTCCAGCAGGTATTTGGGGACAAGCAGATGAACTGGCCAGTTCTGGCCTCCATTTTGCAGCCCCGTGTCACCAAGTTGACTGAAATTCCGGGCATCATCGGCTTCTTCCAGGAGCTTCCGGAATACCCGGTAGATCTCTTTGTGAACAAGAAGAGCAAAACGAATTTGGAAAACTCCGTCACGATGCTGGAAGCCGCGATTGCCGAGTTGGAAAACGTCTCCGATTGGCAGCTTGACGTGGTGCACGACGCGCTGATCGCCCTGGCACAGCGATTGGAAGTAAAAAACGGTACTTTGCTGTGGCCGGTGCGCATTGCGGCGGCGGGCATGCAGGTCACACCGGGCGGCGCAATGCGCACCGGCCACAGCAAAGTACCGTTTTTTACTTCCAATCGCTGTGCCAGGG